>CAZKCY010000407.1:0-2657 GCA_964551155.1 uncultured Marinimicrobium sp.
AAGTAAGAGTTAGACGCTGCGCTCTTTAGGTTTAGGAGCATCGAATGAGCCCGTCTACTGCCCCCGCATAAACAACTTATCCAGTTCATCCAAGGTCTGCAGAGCCCAGGTTGGGCGGCCGTGGTTGCATTGGCCGCTGCGCTCGGTGGCTTCCATATCCCGAAGCAAGGCATTCATCTCCGGAATCGTCAGGCGGCGGTTGGCGCGCACCGAACCGTGGCAGGCCATGGACGACAGCAACTCATTGATTCGAGCCTGAATCCGCTCACTGGTGCCGTGCTCGATCAAATCCGACAACACATCGCGCACCAACTGCGCCACTGGAGCGCGATTTAGCAAAGCGGGAACCTGGCGCACCACCAAAGATTCTGGGCCTGCGCGCTGAATCTCAAAACCCAGATTGCGGAAAGTTTCCGGATACTGCTCAGCGCAATCCGCCTCCTTCTGACTCACCGCCACACTCTCCGGCACCAGCAAAGGCTGGGACTGAATTCCGCCCTCGGCGTAAGCGGTCTTCATCCGCTCGTAGGTAATGCGCTCGTGAGCCGCATGCATATCGACAATGATTAGGCCCTGGGCATTTTCCGCCAGAATAAAAATGCCTTTCAGCTGGGCGATGGCGTATCCCAGCGGCGGAATTTCGCCTTCGGCCCCGGTTTCCGGAAGCGGCTGAGCGAAGCCGGTCGCCATAGCGCTTCCTATCTGAGCTGGTTGAGTCGCGCCCTCAGAAAACCCACCCTGATGCAGCGTTCCGTAATGGCGCATCTGCTCGGCCACTGCCGTGGCACCGCCGCTGTTTTGATAGCCGGAAGAATAAGACGAGCCAAACCCGCTGGGCGCCGAGCCCAGGCCCATGCCGGGTTGGTGAAATTCCCCGGCGGCGGCACCCTGAGCGACAGCTGGAGCCCAGGCACGGCCGTCCGAATCGGCTTCGGACATTCGATCGCCGGGCTTCACCTGCGCCAAGGCGTGATGCAGGCTGCTGAAAATAAAATCGTGCACCCGGCGGTTATCGCGAAAGCGCACTTCGTTTTTGGTGGGGTGAACGTTCACATCCACCGTGCCCGGATCCACTTCCAAATAGAGCACAAAGGCCGGATGCCGGCCGTGGTAGAGCACATCCTGATAGGCCTGGCGCACCGCATGGCCCACCAGCTTGTCGCGAATCGCGCGGCCATTGACGTAAAAATGCTGCAGGTCCGCCTGGCTGCGCGAGAAGCTCGGCAGCGCCACCCAGCCCCAGAGCCGCAGGCCGGAACGTTCGATGTCCAAGTGCAGGGCATGCTCCATAAAGGCCGGGCCACACACCTGGGCGACACGCCGTTCCTGCTCCACCTGGCTGGCACCCGCCTGCCAGTTGTAAACCGCACGATTGTTGTGACGCAGGCTGAAGGCCACATCAAAACGCGACAGCGCCAGGCGTTTGACCACATCGTCCAGATGGTTGTATTCGGTTTTTTCGGTGCGCAGAAACTTGCGTCGGGCGGGAGTATTGAAAAACAGATCGCGCACTTCCACCGTGGTACCGCGCGGGTGCGGCGCGGGGGTAAGCTGGGTATCCATATCCCGGCCCTCGGCGGTTACCTGCCAGCCGGCGCGTTGAGCGGCGGTGCAACTGGTAAGGCTCAGGCGCGACACCGAGCTAATACTGGCCAGAGCCTCACCGCGAAAGCCCAGAGTGGCGACCGCTTCCAGATCGTCCAGCTCCTGAATCTTACTGGTGGCGTGGCGGCTGAGCGCCAAAGGCAGGTCGTCTTCGGCGATGCCGCTGCCGTTGTCGCGCACCCGCATCAGCTTGATCCCGCCGGCTTCGATATCGATTTCCAGGCGCGTGGCGCCCGCATCGAGGCTGTTTTCCAGCAGTTCTTTAATGACCGATGAAGGCCGCTCCACCACCTCGCCGGCGGCGATCTGGTTGGCGAGGCGGGGGTTGAGCAAATGAATTTTGGGCATGAATCTCTCTGAGCTTGAACAACGGCTTTACGCCGTTTCAAGATGTGGGAATTTTCAGGGTTTGGCCGACCTTGATGGTATGACCGTCGAGTCCGTTGGTTTGCCGCAAAGCCTGCACCGAGACGTTGTAGCGCCGCGCTATCTCGCTCAAGGTATCGCCGCGGGAGATAACGTATTGCTGCTCCTGACCGCCGTTGCGCTTTTGCCAGGCCAGGTAGCTGTCCGCTGGCGGATGCTGGTTAAAATAATTCTGAATACCCTGCGCCAACTTTGTAGCCATCTGCCGACGATAGCTGGACGTCGCCAGCTTGCGCGCCTCGCCCGGGTTGGAAATAAACCCGGTTTCCACCAGGATCGAGGGTACATCGGGGGATTTCAGCACCGCGAACCCGGCCTGCTCTACCTGCGGTTTGTGCAGCCGGGCAATGGAGCCCATTGAGCCGAGAATCTCCGTGCCGGCGCGCAGGCTTGAACCCAGAGTGGCGGTCATGGACAAATCCACCAGCACCCCCGCGAGCACCTCGTCTTTGTCTTCCAAGCTGACGCTGCCCACCCCACCGATCAGGTCGGCCTCGTTTTCGCGCTGGGCCAAAAAGCGCGCCGTCTCACTGGTGGCGCCGCGGCGGGAGAGCGCAAACACCGAAGCTCCATTGGCCGAAGGATGAGTAAAGGCATCGGCGTGAATCGATACGAACAAGTCCGCC
>CAZKCY010000408.1:0-954 GCA_964551155.1 uncultured Marinimicrobium sp.
AAGCGCCGATGCGCCGGAAACTCTGGGACCGCTGATCATTGTCGATTCCCTACCGTTTATGCCCGCAGCCTACAACGAGCAGCTCAATGTCGAGAGTGCCAAGCCCATGGCCGAATCCATGCGCCAGAACATGCTCGGGAGAGATCAGAAAGCGCGCGAGTTTCACACCCGTCAGGCGGTCAGCACCATGACCCGCGACCCCGAGGGTGTCGATACCTTGGTGAAGTGGGGCATGGCCAGCGATCAACCGACTTCTGCGCAGGCCATGTACGAACTGATGACCCGCGACTTGCGCCCGGAGCTGAGCAAAATCTCTCAACCCACTCTGGTGCTGGGTGCCTGGGCCGCTTACCAGAACTATGGTCAAACCAAGCAAGGCATAGAGTCGCTGTTCAAACGCCAATATGCCAATATAGCCAACCTCGAACTGGCAATAAGCGAGACCGGTTACCACTTTCTGATGTGGGACGACCCGGAATGGTTCATGGATGAGGTCACTCGGTTCCTGAAATGACTAAAAGTACAAAAATAACCTTGGTTCGACAGCTGGTTCAGGCGCTCTTCTGGAGCGCCTGGATTGGGCTCTTCCTGCTTGCCGCGGCGCAATCCCAGCCGCTCAATTCCGGCTTTATATTGATTTCGGTTAGTGTGGGCCTGGGCTGCTGGGTTATGAGCGAGCTGTTGCGTGCCCTGGCGCTCAAGTGGGAGTGGCTGGAATTGTCGGCGCCGCGCTTGGTTCCTCGGCTTGTGGTTGCTCTGGCTGTGCTGGCTTTGGGCGTGCAGGTCTTGGTTTATCTGGTGTTGATGCCCAGCTGGCAGTTGGGGCTGGTCGAATTGCCATCGAGCGGGCCCGACTACCGGCCGGGCATGATTCTGGTGTACTGGTTCAATACCCTGTTTATGCTGGGCGTCTGGCTGGCGGCCTGGCTGTTTATCGAGCTGCGTGAACGCCAC
>CAZKCY010000408.1:964-2643 GCA_964551155.1 uncultured Marinimicrobium sp.
CCCGCACTTCGTGTTCAATGCCCTCAATAACGTTCGCGCGCTGATCAACGAAGACACCGAGCGCGCCCGCGAGCTGGTCACCCGGTTATCCAACACCCTGCGCTACGCCCTCTATCACACCCAGGAAGACAGCGTCACTCTGGAACAAGAGTTTGCGGTGGTGAACGATTACCTGGCAATTGAGCAGGTGCATTATGAAGATCGGTTGCGGTTAGTGCGTCACATAGCACCGGAGACTCTGTCGACGCGTCTGCCGCCCATGCTGCTGCAGCTGCTGGTGGAAAACGCCATCAAGCACGGCATAGCCCAGAGTGCGCGGGTCGGCGAGCTGGAGCTGTCTGCCCGGCTTGACGGTGGCGATCTGTGTCTGGCGGTGAACAACCCCGGGAAACTGAATTTCGAGAGCGAGGGTGTAGGGCTGGCCTATCTGCGCGCTCGCTTGAAAGCCTGGTCGCCGCGAGCGGAATTCGATCTGGCGGAACAAGGTGGTGTCGTGCGCGCCCAGCTGATATTGCCTCAGCAAAATCAAGGCCGACAGGAGCGAGATTGATGAAAGTATTGATCGTCGACGACACCCGCCTGGCACGTCAGGAGTTAAAGACCCTCTTGCAGCCCCACAGCGACATCGCCGAAATTCGCGAAGCGGACGGCATGGAAGCCGCGCTCGCAGCAATTGAAGACGCGGTGCCCGACTTGCTGTTGCTCGATATACAGATGCCCGGCGGCAGCGGTTTTGATTTGCTCGAGCAGCTGGACGAGGCACCGCCGGTAATCTTCACCACCGCTTATGATCAGTACGCGGTGCGCGCTTTTGACAGCAACGCCCTGGATTACCTGGTCAAACCCATCGAACCGGAGCGGCTTTCGGCCGCCTTGGCGAAAGTGCGCCGGCAATTGCAGCAAACTGCCGCCCCGGAAGTCGCTGAGTCGCCCTTGGCCGGTAATAAACAGGTATTCATCCGCGATGGCGAGCAGTGCTGGTTCGTCCGGCTGGACGAGATCAGCCTAATAGAAGCAGCGGGCAACTATGTGCAGGTGTCATTTCGCGACCAGCGTGCGATTCTCAGCCGCAGTTTAAATGCGCTCGAACAGCGCCTGGACCCGTCGCTGTTCTACCGGGCCAACCGCAGCTGCTTGGTCAACCTGCAGCATATCCAGAACATCGAACCCTGGGTAAACGACGGGTTTTTGCTGACCCTGCCCAACGGCCAACAGGTGGAGGTCTCCCGCCGCCAGGCCCGGCAGTTGCGCAGTCGGTTGGAACTGTGACCCGGTGGTTGAGCGTGTTTGTGCAGCCACTTGTCCTCAGAATCCGCCACTAATTGAGCCCGGTCGCCACTGGTCCTATTTATTACTCCGCCCAAGGACTCCGGCGGTAGACTGTGAACCCAGAGCCGGGCGGGCAGAAGAGGGTGATATGTTAGTATTCCACTGGCTCAGCTCTACGAAGAAATCGACAACCGCCCCTCCTCTCTGGGCGAAATATTGCAGCAACCGAAAGCCGAGGTTGTGAGTTTTTACAACCCCTTTCAAAGTGCCGAGGCCACCAACAGGGTGTATGTCGGAACCAAGGCCTAGCAGGCTACCGATTCAACAGGAGATCCCGATCGAGATCGCAGGGACGAGGAGCAAAACTATGCGACTAGCGTTAAAGCAAATAATAATCGGCAGTGTGTTAT
>CAZKCY010000409.1:0-2643 GCA_964551155.1 uncultured Marinimicrobium sp.
CGAATCCGGATTCTCGGGTTGGGCAAATTCCAGGCGATGGCCTTCCTGAGCAAAATCCATTTCATCCAGGTTGGAGAAGAAGACCGCATCCAGGTAGACATCGAGCAGGTTGGCGAAGTCTTTACGGTTCAGACTGGCAAAGGGGTAGGCGGTCCAGTCGGAGCTGGTAAAGGCGTTCATAAAAGTGTTCAGCGAGCGGCGAATCATCATAAAGAAGGGATCGCGCACCGGGTACTTTTCGCTGCCGCACAGCGCCGTGTGCTCGAGTATGTGCGCCACGCCGGTGGAATCCTGAGGCACGGTGCGCAGCGCCACCAGAAACACATTCTCGGCGTTGTCGGCGGCCAGGTGAATGTGCTGGGCGCCGGTGGCCTTGTGACGGTATTCCTCAACGGTGAGTTTGAGGGCGTCAATGGGTTGGCTGCGCAGGTGTTCAAAAGCGGAATGGGCGTTGGCGGTCATGAGTCTCTCAATTATGGGTCAGAATTATAAGTCAGAAATGTATGGATCTTGGTTGTGGGCGGCCGGTCGCCACTGCAGTTGCTGCTCGACAAACTTGTCGAAGGCCTCCAGCAGTGGCTTATACGTGCCCGGGTCCTGTTCCAGTTGCGTTAAAGCGTAACAACTTGCCTCCAATGTGGAAAGCTGGCCCGCTTTGGGCGCCACCCGAATGTGGTAGCGGGACGGCGGTACCGATTCAAGGCTCAGGCGCGGCAGCGCTTGCAGGGCCGGGTTCAAATAGAGCATTTTCTGGCTTTTGCGCCAGGTGCCATCGAGCACTATCAAGCGCAGCTGCTCCGGGGGCAGGTTTTCGATTTCCGTTGCCGGCGGGACGGGAATGGTCGGGTCGGGCGTGTCCGGGTAGAGCAGCAGGTTGGTTTTGTCCTGCCGCAGAATCTGCGTCAACAACTCGGGCTCTAACTGCTCGCCAATGTGCTTTTGGCATTGGGACAGGCTCAACTCCAGCAGGCTGGCGGTATTTTTGGCCTGTTTGACTTCGCCCGGGTGCTGCAGAATCACCAGCTCCACCCGATTGTCGGTGGGCCGAACCAAGTTGCACAGGCAAGTCGCCAGCGGGCGCTGGCAGTGGCTGCACAGCTTGCGGCTCAAGTTGCGCTCTCGGCGGCGGCGGGCTGGGTAATGGGAGCCGGAGTCGGGGACTCGGCCAGCAGTTGTTCTTTGCCCCGGCGGGTCAGCTGTTTGATCTGCCACTCCCGCTGGCTGGCGCTGCTGCGATCCGGATGGCTTTCCAGCAGGCAGAGTTCCCGCGGGGTGCGACCGCGAAAGTAGCGGGCGCCGGCCCGGCCCTGGGTATGCTCGCGCCAGCGCCGCTCTATATCGGTGGTGATGCCGGTATAGAGCTGGTCGTCGTCGCTGCGAATCATGTAAACGAACCAGGAGCTGGCAGCCATGCAGTCGAACCCAAGAGTTTTGACACAAAACAGCAGTTTATCAGGCTCAGCGATAGAGCGGTTGTAAGCCGTCGCTTTCCCGCTCGCGCTCCTGCTTGCGTTTTTTGACCCTCAGGGCGTCTACCTCTTGTACCAGCAAAACCAGATCCAATCCGGTTTCCCGACCGCCGGCAAACAGAGCGGCATCCAAAGCCTTTAGCTGGTCCTGTAGCGCCTGGCGATCGGTGTGTTCGGCGATCTGGTTCAGGCTTTGAATGCCGGCATTGGGCCAATGAGCGCGCGCCCAGGCAATCAGGGCGCCGCGCAGGGCGGTTAAGTCTTCGGCTTTAGCGCTTTTATGCAACTCTCGCCAGGCATCGCGTTCAGCGAGCTTAAGCCGGCGGTGATCTTCGCCGCGCAGCTGATGGATGGCTTTTAGTTCCTGGCGCAGCGTCCAGTAGCTGTGGGCCAAAAACACTAGCGCTAAAAGGAGGACCGCCAGGGCGCCTATCAGCCACCAGTGCAGTTTGTTTAAGGTGGCA
This sequence comes from uncultured Marinimicrobium sp., assembly GCA_964551155.1. Classification (GTDB taxonomy): domain Bacteria; phylum Pseudomonadota; class Gammaproteobacteria; order Pseudomonadales; family Cellvibrionaceae; genus CAZKCY01. The sequence continues at coordinate 1,934 of CAZKCY010000409.1, forward strand.
TTGGCAGCGCCGGTATTTGGCAGCTTGGTGTTAATGGGCACCGATTCGGATTGGCTTTGCGCGGTGTCTGGTTCGCTGCTTGGAGGCGTTTGCGGCTGGGGCATCTGGCCATTGGTTGGTAAACGGCTGCCGAGCGCCGGGTGGACTCGAACTTCTCGGGCGGGCAATTCAGCCTGGCGCAATTCTCCGGCCTCGGTATCCCACCACTGCAGAGTGACGGGGGGCAGAGTCATGGTGCCGGTGCGGTTGGGTACCAGCGCCAGAGTCTCAATGCTGGTACTGGAAACACCCGAGGCGCTGACTTGTTCTTCGGTTTGCGGCTGATCTGGGTAGGCATTGATGCCTGCCACTGAGGGTTTGGGCAGCGAGGGCAGCTGAGCGGCGGTCAGGCCGTCAGCTTTGATGGTAATGCGTCGAGTAACCGGCTCTCCTTCGGTCAAATTCTCTGGATCGGTGCTCCAGTGTTCGCTCAGTTCGATGTTTTTGGCCGGCAGCCAGACATCGCCGGTGAAGGTGTCGGGAATGGGTTGTACATCGAGGCGCTGCTCTTCGGTCATCAGGCGCTGGCGCCTGCCAGCGCCGCCGTAGAGGTTGTCCCAGGGGTCGCGCGCGCCAAGACTGATGGCCACTTCGTACGCCAATGGCGGAATCACCAGGGGGCCGCTTTTCTGCGGAAACAGCGCGAAGGTGGTTTCCAGAACCAGATACAT
>CAZKCY010000410.1:0-2640 GCA_964551155.1 uncultured Marinimicrobium sp.
GGGCTTTGTGCTCCAGTTATTGGCTCGGCTTTACGGCACCAACAACGTCAACAATTGCTCCTATTATTGTCACCAGGCCACGGGGGTCGGTTTAAAGAACGTTGTGGGAACCGGTACCGCCACCGTCTCGCTCACCGATCTTGGCAAAAGCGATTTGGTGTTCATCATCGGCGCCAATCCGGCTTCCAACCATCCGCGCCTGATGCATCAGTTGCAGCACTGTCGGGAACGCGGCGGCCAGGTGATCGTGATCAACCCCGCCAAGGAGCCCGGGCTGGTGCGCTTTGCCGTGCCTCGAAGCGCCAAGTCGATGTTGAGCGGCGGTACTCAAATAGCCTCGCTTTATCTGCAGCCGCGCATCAATGGCGATCTGGCACTGTTCAAGGGCTTGGCTAAAGCCTTGATCGAGCGCCATCAAATCGACCTGGAATTTATTGGCGCTCACACTAAAGGCTTCGATAACTTTAAAGCCGATCTGGAGCTATGCGACTGGGATGAGCTTTGCCAGGCCAGCGGTGTTGCCCGCGCCGAAATCGAACAATTGGCCGATAGCTACGCTCGCGCCGAGCGCGCGGTATTTTGCTGGGGCATGGGGATTACCCATCATTTGAACGGCACGGAAAACGTCGAGGCGATCGCCAATCTGGCGCTGCTGCGCGGCATGGTCGGCAAACCCGGCGCTGGGCTTTTGCCGCTGCGCGGGCACAGCAATGTGCAGGGCATGGGAACCGTGGGGGTAAAACCCGAACTCGCCGAGGCGATTTACCAACAGCTCGAAGCGCAGCTGGGCGTTACCCTGCCGCGCCAACCGGGCATGGATACGCTGGCCTGCCTGGAAGCAGCCCAGCGCGGCGAAATCGATGCCGCCCTTATGCTCGGCGGCAATCTTTTTTCGGCCACTCCCAATGCTGATTGGGCCCAAGCCGCCATGGATCGAATCGGCTTCAAAGTTTATTTAACCACCACTTTGAATCGTGGCCACGTCACCGGCATGGCAACCAGTGAAGCCTTGGTTTTGCCGGTGAGTGCCCGAGATGAAGAGGCTCAGGCCACGACCCAGGAGTCGATGTTCAACTATGTCCGTTTGAGCGATGGCGGCATCAAGCGCTTGAACAATGTCCGCTCGGAAGTCGAAATACTCTGTCGCTTTGGCCAAGCGCTGTTGCCCGACAGTCCGGTAGACTTTGCAGCTTTTCGGCAGCATCGCCAAATTCGCTCGGCCATTGCCGCCAGCATTCCAGGAATGAGTGCTTTGGCCAACATCGATTCAAACAAAGAAGAATTTACCGTAGCTGACCGGCTAGTGACTCAGGCTGGCTTTCATACCACTGACGGCAAAGCCAGCTTTCAAATCACGCCTTTACCCGACTCGACTCTAGAGGCGCAAGAGTATCCCTTCACTTTGGCAAGTGTGCGCAGCGAGGGCCAATTCAACTCCATCATTTATGAGGAAAATGACAGCTACCGCGGGACCGAAAATCGCTGGACCCTATTGATGAATCAGTCCGACATTGCCGACCTAAGATTGGCACCCGGCGATAAAGTCAGCTTGCGTTCGGCTCACGGCGAAATGAAGGACCTGCATGTTCAAGCTTTCGACTTGCCCAAAGGCAATATTTTAGCCTACTACCCAGAAGCCAATGCCCTAATCGGTTTGGCCCGCGACCCACGCAGTCAAACTCCGGCATTCAAATCGGTGGCCGTGGCTTTGAAAAAGTCTTGAAAGTTCAGAGTTTTTTCACTAGGTGCTTGCCAAGTGCCAGTCACTGAGCTTAATCTTGGCGCCCATCGGAGCTGTATAGACTGAACCGAGTCTCCGCGAATAATTAACAGCAAGGTCTGCAGCACTTGTATCGGTTGGCCACCCCCTCGACTTTGTTTTACTAAATCGTTTATCCAGGAGCAAAAAATGAACAATCTGTTAAAGGCCATGCTATTGACTTTGGCCACCTTCGGTTTGCTGGCCGGTTGTGCCACTACCCCGGAACCCGAGCAAGCACCCGAGCCTACTACCGCGCCGGAGCCTCTTGCCGAGCAAGAGACTGAAGCCGAAGCTGAACTGGTCGACACCTTCTACTTCGATTTTGATCAGTCTACCCTCAAACCCCGTGCCCGCGCCGCTTTGTCAGCCTGGGCCGAGCGTCTGAAAGACAACAACGCGCAAGTGCGCATTGAAGGTCACACCGATGAGCGCGGCAGCCGCGAATACAACATGGGCCTGGGCGAGCGTCGCGCCAAAGCCGTGCGTGACTATCTGGTGCTGCAAGGCTTGAGCTCCAGCCGCCTTGAGGTTGTAAGTTATGGCGAAGAGCGCCCAGCCGTTATGGGCGACAATGAGCAAGCCTGGTCACAAAACCGCCGCGCGGTGATCAAGGTTCAGTAATACCCAAATCGTTCGACTTTACTCTGAGCCGCCATCTTAGGATGGCGGCTTTTTTTATGCCCTAACAATCAGTAATCAACTTTGGCAGTAATCAACTCTGGGCAGTCATAGGCTTCAGGGGCTATGATTCATAGCATGAACAGAACCCTCTTCAAAGCTTATGGCGGGCGGTGCAGACTAAGCTTAGCGGCGCTACTGCTGATCGCTAGTTTTTCCTATGCCACTGAAGAAACGGCTGAATCGGCTGTTGAAGATTG
>CAZKCY010000411.1:0-2613 GCA_964551155.1 uncultured Marinimicrobium sp.
GCAAGATCGATGGCTCCCGCGGTTTGGGCCTGTCGATTGGAGTACCCCTGGGAGATAATGTGCGCATTGGCGTGGGCGGCAGCAAGTCACTACCCAGTGAGCAACAGGAAGGCATCCTGGTAATGGATGTGATCGATGCCTCTAGTAACCAGCTGCTCTGGCGCGGCACCGGCACCGGTATTCCACTGGAAAATTTTCGACTGACTCATGAACAACAGCTAAAACAGGCGGTGGAAAAGTTAGTGGAACCCTTTCCGCCCTCATAATCAAAGCTTCGAGGTTCCAGGTCGCGGTTTATTCCTCGGCGCGGATTTTGTTGACTATGCCACTGGTGGAGCAACTGTCGAACAGCCTCAAAGTGCGCACTTCACCGCCATAACCTTTGACAATTTGCCATCCCACTACTTGGTCTTCGCGATAGTCGCCGCCTTTCGCCAAGACTTCCGGCTTGAGCTCAGATAACAACCTTTCCGGGGTATCGTCGTCAAACGCGACCACCCAATCCACGGCTCCCAACCCCGCCAATACTGCCATACGCCGCTCGAGCGGATTGATCGGCCGGCCTTTGCCTTTCAGGCGCCGAATGGATGCATCGCTGTTGACCGCGACCACCAGGCGATCGCCCAGCTGGCGCGCCTCTTCGAGATAACCCACGTGGCCGGCGTGAATAATATCGAAGCAGCCATTGGTAAACACCACCCGCTCGCCGTGTGCCCGGGCGTCTTCCATCACCAGCAGCAATTGCTCTTCGGTAACCACCCCGCGCTCGGCACCCTGCTCCTGTAAAATGGCGCGGCGCAACTCCGGGCCGCTGACGGTGGCGGTGCCCAGCTTGCCCACTACCAAACCGGCCGCGAGGTTGGCGAGCGCGGTTGCCTGAGGAAGCGGCTGGCCAGCGGCGATCGCGGCTGATAGCACAGCAATCACGGTATCGCCCGCCCCGGTAACATCAAAAACCTCTCGGGCTCGGGCCGGTAAATGCAACTCCGGCTGATCCGGCCGCAACAGCGTCATGCCCTGCTCGCCCCGGGTAATCAATAAGGCATTCAAGTCTAGGCGCGCCATCAGCTCGGCGCTTTTACTGACCAGCTCCTGCTCGGTCCGACAAGGGCCGACCACATCTTCGAGTTCCTGCAGGTTCGGAGTCAGAACGTCGGCGCCTCGGTAGCGACTGAAATCGCGCCCTTTGGGATCCACCAGGACCGGTACCTTGTGCCGGCGCGCCAGAGCAATCAGTGCCTCGCAGTGGTAGAGACTGCCTTTGGCATAATCTGACAGCACCAACGCTTTCATCTTGGGCATCAAAGCTGTAGCTTTGGCTACCAGATCACTGCTGTCTTCGGGGGCGTAAGCCTCTTCAAAATCCATGCGGATCAGCTGCTGGTGCCGGCTGATGACACGCAGTTTGGTGATGGTGGGCTTATCGCTACTAATCTGTAGATCGGCATTGATACCCGCGGCGGACAAGCTGTTATTCAGGGATTCCCCAGCGGCGTCGTCACCCACCACGCCAATCAGCGAGGCACCGGCACCCAGAGCGGCTATATTCAAACCGACGTTGCCCGCCCCACCCGGTCGATCCTCCTCCTGCCCGACTTTGAATACCGGTACCGGAGCTTCGGGCGAAATTCGCGAAGTCGTGCCGTGCCAGTAGCGGTCGAGCATGACATCGCCCACCACCAGAATCTGGGTTTGATCAAATGCGGGCATGGTTAATTGCATGAAAGGGTCCTTAAACTGATTGGCAGTCTTAGAGCATTGAGGAGGAATTATTCCGACTCAGGCTCATCCCGAAACTGCATTCCATGAAGTTTTGCGTACTGGCCGCTCGCAGCCAGCAGCTCCTTGTGGCTGCCCTGTTCGAGAATCCGGCCCTCGGACATGACCACAATTCGATCGGCGCCTTCGATGGTGGACAGGCGATGTGCCACGACAAAGGTGGTACGGCCCTGCATCACATGCTCCAGGGCCGACTGGATATAGCGCTCGGATTCAGTGTCGAGTGCCGAAGTTGCCTCGTCGAGAATCAAAATCGGGGCATCTTTCAAAATAGCTCTGGCTATGGCCAGGCGTTGGCGCTGGCCACCCGAGAGTCGGGTACCGCTCTCGCCTATGGGCGTGTCGAAGCCCTGGGGCAGTTGTTCGATAAATTCTGTGGCATTGGCGGCGTCGGCCGCCGCCCGGATCTCCTCGGGACCGAAATCGGATAGCGCACCGTAGGCAATATTGCCGGCGACAGTGTCGTTGAACAGCACCACATTCTGATTCACCAACGCTATCTGCTGGCGCAGGCTGTCCAGAGCATAATGGGTGAGTGGTACACCATCGAGCAGAATGCGCCCTTGCGTTGGGTCGTAGAAACGCGCCAGTAGACTGACCAAGGTGGACTTTCCGCTGCCCGAGCGGCCCACCAGGGCAACCACTTCTCCCGACTTGACCTCTAAATTGATGTCTCGCAAAGCGAACTGCTCGTCTTTGTCATAACTGAAACTCAAGTTTTCAAAGCGAACCTCACCCCGCACTCGATCGACTCGATAATCGCCCGAATCGTCTTCCGGCTCCTCATCCAACATTTGAAAAATGCTGTCGGCTGCGGCCACGCCCTTTTGGACG
>CAZKCY010000412.1:0-2596 GCA_964551155.1 uncultured Marinimicrobium sp.
CTGTTGGTGGCAACCGATACCGGCAGAGAAGTGGCTTCTCGGGTAGTGCCCTACAAGCGCTGGAATCAAGGCCTTTATTCCAAGCCGGCCAAGAACCAATTCCGCCAGCACCCGCTGGATTATTTGGAAGGCCTGGAGGAAGCGGTACAAGGGCTATGGGCTGACGCGCCCGAAGACGCCGCCAAGCAGGTGGTGGGCATAGGCTTTGATACCACTGGTTCTACGCCTGTACCGGTGGACAGCGAAGGCGTGGCGCTCGCGCTTAAGCCTGAATTCGCTGAAAACCCCAATGCCATGTTCGTGCTCTGGAAAGACCATACCGCAATCAAAGAAGCCCAGCAGATTACCGCCGCGGCTGACAAGGCGCCGGTTAACTACCTGAAATACGAGGGCGGCATCTATTCTTCCGAGTGGTTCTGGGCCAAGGCTCTGCATGTATTGCGCGAAGACGCTGCGGTCCGCGATGCGGCTTACAGCTGGGTCGAGCATTGCGACTGGATGACCGCGGTGCTGACCGATACCACTCACCCGAGTAAGTTTCGCGCCGGACGCTGCGCAGCGGGCCACAAAGTTATGTGGCACGAGAGCTGGGGCGGCTACCCGCCGAACGAATTTTTCACCGGTCTGGATCCGGTGCTGGACGGCTTGCGTGATCGCCTGCCCGCGCAAACTCATACCTCGGCGGAAGTTGTCGGCCCCTTGACCGATGAGTGGGCAGAAAAGCTGGGACTGCCTGCGGGCATACCCGTGGCCTTTGGTGCTTTCGACTGCCATATGGGCGCGGTAGCCGCCAACGTCAAGCCCGGCGTACTGACCAAAGTTATGGGTACCTCGACGTGCGACATTACCGTCGCCAGTTACGAGGATATCGGCGATAAGTGCATCCGCGGTATCTGCGGCCAGGTAGATGGCTCGGTAATTCCGGGCATGATTGGTCTCGAGGCCGGTCAGTCCGCATTTGGCGATCTCTACGCCTGGTTCCGCAATCTGATCAATTGGCCAGTCAACAATATTCTGCTGCAGAGCGACAAACTGGACGAGCCCAGCCGTGCCGCCTTGGCCGAAGAGATCGAATCCAGAACCCTGGCAGCGCTGGGCAAAGCGGCGAGCGAGATCCCGCCCGGCGAAACCGGCATTACCGCGCTCGATTGGGTCAATGGCCGGCGCACGCCCGATGCCGATCAGACCCTGAGTATGGCAATTAGCGGCTTGACCATGGGCAGCCAGGCGCCGGAAATTTTCCGCGCTCTGGTGGAGGCCACCGCTTTTGGCGCCCGCGCCATTATCGAACGCTTTAAATCTGAAGGTGTGGCCATCGACTCAGTAGTGGTGATTGGCGGCATTTCCAAGAAATCCGACTTCGTCATGCAAACCTGCGCCGATGTCTGGAACTGTCAGATTGACGTCTTGGAAAGTGAGCAAAGCTGCGCTCTGGGGGCGGCCATGTTTGCGGCCACCGCCGCTGGCGTCTATCCCAACATTGAAGCGGCGCAAAACGTCATGGCCTCGCCGGTGTCTAACAGCTATCACCCCAATGCTGAAGCAGCGGCAATTTATGATGGCCTCTATCAAAAATATCAGACCTTGGGTGCTTTTGTTGAAGGAGAGCGGCCGTGAGTTATAGCGACTTAAAGCAGCAGGTTTTCGAAGCCAATATGGAGCTGCACCACCGCAAGCTGGTGGTGTATACCTGGGGCAATGTCTCTCAGATAGATCGCGACAAGAGTGTTATCGCTATCAAGCCCAGCGGTGTCGCCTATGAAGATATGAAGCCGGACGACATAGTCATCGTCGATCTTGACAACAAGGTGGTCGAGGGCAAAATGCGGCCGTCTTCGGATACCCGCACTCATACCCATTTGTATCGCCACTTCGACAGCATCGGTGGTGTGACTCACACCCATTCGACCTATGCGACCGCCTGGGCTCAGGCTCAGCAGCCAATCCCCTGTTTTGGCACTACTCACGCCGACTATGCCTATGGCGATATTCCCTGCACGGCTGTGATGAGCGACGCCCAAATCGAGCGGGATTACGAAGAAGAAACCGGCGTGCAGATTACCGACTGTTACAAGGATCGCAATCCGCTGGAGTCGCCCATGGTGGTGGTGGCGGGGCATGCACCTTTTACCTGGGGCAAGAGCGCGGCGCAATCGGTCGCCAACGCTGTGATCCTCGAAGAAATTGCAAAAATGGCCTATTTGACCCGTACCTTGAAGCAAGACGTCAAGCCGCTCAAGCAGGCCATCATCGACAAGCATTACCTGCGTAAGCACGGCAAAAACGCTTATTACGGTCAGAATTAATTACTCCATTTACGCATTTACCTTATTCAGGACTACAGCTATGAAAATCTACGGTGATAAAGAAGTTTGGTTTGTGACCGGCTCCCAGCATTTGTACGGCCCTAAAGTGTTGGAACAAGTGGCGGCCAACAGTCAGGAAATTGCCAAGGGCCTGACCGGCTCGGACAAAGTATCCGCCAAGATTGTGGCTCAGCCGACGGTAAAATCCCCGGAAGAAATTCTCGAGGTATGTCAGCGCGCTAACAACGATCGCAACTGTGTCGGCCTCATTCTGTGGATGCACACTTTCT
>CAZKCY010000413.1:0-1027 GCA_964551155.1 uncultured Marinimicrobium sp.
CTATGGTGGCAATCGCAAGAGCCTTGATCACGGTATCCTGTGGGAGCGAGTGTTTGCCCAGGGTTACCGCTAGATTACCGCGAAAGAAGGAGCGGGTAGCTGCGAGCAGCACAATAAAAGTCGATAGCTTGATGCCGCTAGCAGTTGAATTGGAGGCGCCGCCTACAAACATTAGCAGCAACAGTAAAACGCTGGTGGCAGCGGTGAGTGAGCCAATGTTGACGGTGTTGAAGCCGGCTGTTCTCGGCGTGGTGCCTTGAAACCAAGCGGCCAGAATTTTATCTTTTAGAGAGTCCAATGCTCCAAGGGTCGCGGGGTTGCCGTACTCGAGGGTAAAAAAAGCGCTGGCTGCGACAATGTTGAGGCCAAAGGTGGTTAAAAGTATTAATTTGCTATAGAGCGATAGAGTGTGAAAAGACCTTTTTTCTACAAGCTCCATAACTACGGGGTAGCCTAGTCCGCCAACAATGAAGAGTGCCGAAACAGTCAGAACAATTCCCGAGTGTCCCACGTAGGAGCTTAGGCTTTCGGGGGAGAGTGCAAAGCCGGAGTTATTGAATGCCGATACAGTGTAAAACAAAGCGTGATACAAGCCTTGACTCCAACCGAGTTCAGGCACCCAAAACCAGGCCAGAACGGCGAGACCAATCGCTTCAAATATGAGTGCGAACAAAAAAATTGCTTGTACGGTTTGCTTGATGGTCGAAAGTGAGGTTTGATTCAGCGCCTCTCGAACGACTATCTGTTGACGAAGACCCAGGCGAACACCTAGCGCGAGAGCGGTCAGCACCGCGAAGGTCATCAGCCCTAAACCGCCAAGTTGAATCAAAACCAATATGACCAGTTGTCCGAACAGCCCATATTGGCTACCCGTGTCCACCACTACCAGCCCAGTAACCGTAACCGCCGAAACAGCAGTGAACGCCGCTTCAAGCCAGCTAATGGGTGCAACGGTTGCCCAGGGTGTTTTCAGCAGCCCCGTGCCCAATACAATCAGGACGAGGTAGCTGAAAAAAAGCAGTTGTGG
>CAZKCY010000413.1:1037-2584 GCA_964551155.1 uncultured Marinimicrobium sp.
GGGTTGGTTCGCCAGCGCGCTTCCCGATATCCCCGAGGTACTTTGGGGATAACATGGGGACTCCAATGCTTCATAGGATAGATTCGGTTTTTCTGAGCTCGTTCAGTTGTCCCCAAAGCACGATTTGATCATTTTCTTGCAGGGTCAAATCCTCGGGCGCCACCTTGGTTTCTCCTTTTCTGCGCACCAAAAGCACATTCAGGTCCGCTTCAGTCTCCTTGAGAATCTCCTTGATGGACTTGTCATGGAGATTCGGGTTCACAATGATTTCGACTATGTATTCATCGTTGCCTAACGAAATGTAGTTATTTACCGAGGGGTGATTTAAGGCTTGGGCGACATGCATTCCCATTTCATACTCGGGGTGAAGTATTCTGGTGGCCCCAATTTTGGCCAATATCCTATGATGATCGCTGCTGACAGCCTCTACCCAAATTTCTTTTAGGCCGAGAGATTTCAGGTGTAGCGTGGTTAGAAGACTGGATTCGATATTTTCACCAAGGGCGACCACGGCGGCATCGAAATCTGAAACATTCAGTTCTTTTAACGCCTTCTCGTCGCTACCATCCGCCGCTACCGAGTGGGTCAGGGAGTCGGCCAGCCGGTCGACGACTTTGTCGTCAATGTCTAGGCCCAGCACGTCGTGCCCCAAGCGCACTAGCTCACAAGCAATGGTCTCCCCAAAGCCTCCAAGCCCGATCACTACAAATTGCCGTCTACTCATAAAATAAGCTCGCTAGCACGAGGCGAACGATCAAAGTGATTTGCTGAGCGCAGACAACCGCCCCGATCGGGGCGGTTATCGATGGCTTCTCTGATTAGAAGCGCCAGTTGCCCTGTACGCCTATGATATCCACGCGCGGATCAAAGTTGCCCCTGACCAGATGGCCAGTGTCGCTGTCTTGATTCTGAATATTCACATCGTCGACAAAGATATGGGCGTAGCTAACATCAATTGACACGGCTTCGGAAAATGCATAATTAAAGCCTGCGCTTGCCCAGGTGCGGTCACCGTCGGGAATTCGTGGAGTAACCAAGTTCGGATCGGTTTGCGGAGCTTCGTCAAAGGCCACGCCGAACCGCCAGGTCAAAGGGCCGTTGTTATGGTAGCTGGCACCTAGGGCGTAGCGGAGCGTGTCGTCGTACTCCAGCTCTAACCGGTCCACCTCCACATCGTTGCTGACATTAATCACGCCAATTGAGCCAATCTCACTCCATTCGGTCCAAGCCAGATCGCCGTGCAGGGTCCACTCCGGGGTCAATTGTTGAGACACGCTCAGGGTTAAAGTACTGGGGAGGGTAACGTTGGCGTTTACAGCGCCTTCGCGCTGAGCCAAAGCTCCCGCGCACAAAGTGCCAGTGGTTGGGGCTGGCGGAGCACCGGTGGGATAACCTTGGTTGGGTGCGCAAAGGGCATTGCGATCAAAATTGGCGTCGCCCGCGAGGCTGAAATCTCCACCCTGGCGCCAAGTCATGCCCAAGCGGGTAGTGTCGGTGGCCTGCAGAAAAACGCTCAGATCCAGGGTCACATCGGTGTCGTCACCAAT
>CAZKCY010000414.1:0-2580 GCA_964551155.1 uncultured Marinimicrobium sp.
GCACAGCACCGGTGTGGTGATTGACGAGCGGGTCTGCCGGGCCGCCATGGAAGCTCTGGATGTCATCCACTTGGCAGGGCGGCTTTATCCGTCGTTGTCCGGCGGCGAAAAGCAGCGGGTGCAGCTGGCCCGGGTCATGGCCCAGATCTGGCGCCCGGACAGCAGCGCCGGTCGGCTTTTGCTGCTCGATGAGCCAGTGACCTCGCTCGATCTGGGTCACCAACGCCAACTGATGCAGGCGGTGCGCACCTTTGCCGACAGCGGTGTGGGCGTTGTGATGGTGGTGCACGATATAAGCCTGGCGGCGGCCTACAGCGATCATTTGTTGGCCATGAAAGGCGGTCAGAGGGTAGCCTATGGCAATCCGGAACAAGTGGTCACCAAAACCCTGATCGGCGAGCTGTTCGACACTCAAGTGGAAGTGATCGCTCACCCCCACTCCGGCAAGCCGGTGGTGCTGACCCACTGAATTTCAATCGAGTTAAGACCATGCGTAGTTTTTCTTTAAAGTGTTTACCGATAATTGCGTTGCTGCTAAGCCTTAGTGTTCGAGCGGAGGTGGAAGTCACCGATTACCTGAACCGGGTGGTGCGCTTGGAGCAACCGGCCGAACGCATTGTCGCCCTGGCGCCTCATATCGTGGAAAATGCCTACAGCGCCGGAGCCGGGAATCGGCTGGTGGCGGCGGTGGACTACAGCGACTATCCGCCGGCGGCGCTCGAACTGCCGAAGCTGGGTAGCCACAATGCGGTAAGTCTGGAGCAGATTCTGGCCCTGAACCCGGACCTGGTGCTGGTGTGGGGTTCTGGCAATGGCGAGACAATGCTGCGCCAGCTGGAGCGGTTGGGCTTGAACGTCTATGTGGACGAGCCGCGCAAGCTCGACGATGTGGCCCGCTCGGTGCGCGACATTGGCCTTCTGGCAGGCACTTCGGATATCGCCGAAGCTGCTGCGCAGCAATATGAGCAGAAACTCGCGCAGTTGCGCGGTCGTTACGAGAACAAAGAACCTATAACGGTGTTATACCAGGTTTGGAACCAGCCTTTGCAAACACTCAACGGCGAACATTTGGTGAGCGATGTGATTCGGTTATGCGGGGGGCGCAATGTTTACGCCGATGCCATTCCGCTGGCCCCGAAAATCAATATGGAATCGGTACTGGCGCGGGACCCGCAGGCCATTGTCGCTAGCGGCATGGGCAAGGAGCGGCCCGACTGGCTGGATGAATGGAAGCAGTGGCCGGCACTGACGGCCGTACAGCTCGACAACCTGTTTTTCGTACCACCAGACATCATTCAGCGCCATACAGTACGGATCGCCCAAGGCGCTGAGTTGTTTTGCAAACATATAGATACCGCTCGCGAGCGGATTAATTAATTCAGGAGAGAACCATGATTCGACATATTTTGCTGATCAAATTTAACGACACCGCAGAGCCTTCCAAAATCGAAGAGGTGCGCGCCTTGTTTGAGGCCACGCCCGAGAAAGTCGATGGAGTCGAATCGGTGGAGTGGGGCCTTAATGACAGCCCCGAAGAATTAAACAAGGGCTATAGCCATGCGGTAGTGATGACGTTTACCGACGAGGCTGGTCGCCAAAACTATCTGCCGCACCCGGAACACGACGCCTTGAAAGACGTGTTTATTCCGCTGATCGACGATATTGTTGTGTTTGATTACTCCATTTAACAGGCTGTTCGCCTCACAACGGCGGCTTTTCCTCCGGCTCCTGAAAATCTTCCGCCGTGTAGGGGCCCGAGCGAGTTTCGGTAGCTTCGCGCAGCTCCGCTATGGCGTCCTCAGTTAAGGCGCCATCAGTGTCTTCCGCGTTGCCCCAACTGTTGCGAATGTAGGTTGCCACGCCGGCCAGATCCTTATCAGAGATGTCTTCTCGGCCAGCGAAGCCCGGCATTACCGCAGGCGTGTTCCAATCTTGGTCCCCGACTTTTATGGGACCTTTGAGTCCGTGCAGTAGGACTTTGACCAGGCGGTCGGGGTCGGTTACCCACTGGCTCGCCCAAAGGGTGGGGGCGACGCCGGGCTGGCCGGCGCCTGCACTGCCATGGCAGGCGGCACAGGCGGCCTCGCCGTGGAATACTTGATTGCCCAAATCATAGAGCGCCTGCCCCTCGGGCGATAGCTGGGCGCGGTTGCTCTCATCCTGCTTTCGCTTGCCCAGGTTGTTCAACATATAAGCGGTTTTAGCATCAAGCTCGCCCTCGTCCAAGCTGGCCATAAAAGCCTCGGCTTCCTCCCCCAGGCCGCTTATGACCGCCTCGCGCGTATAGGGCTGGTCGAGGTAGTGCTTGAGCACATAGCGCGATATCTCGTGGCCACCGTCAATGGCCGATACCGACACCGCCGCCTGCAGCGCACGGGGGTAACCGGATTCAGCCAATTTCAACAGTTGCTTTCGAAAAACTTTGTGATTCTTTTTGGGCAGCGCTTCACCCACAGCGGCAGCGGTCATGGCGACCCGATCATGCTCGTGACGGATGTAGCGGCGCACCGTCGACAGATCGATGGCATTCAGTCCGTGCAGGGTCCAAAGTCCATTGATGATGGCGGCCGGGTGTCTACT
>CAZKCY010000415.1:0-2577 GCA_964551155.1 uncultured Marinimicrobium sp.
TTTGCGCCTTGGTACATGGCGGCGGTTACGCCGAATATGTCCTGGCGCCGGCGGCGCAGTGTTTGCCGATCCCCAAAGGCTTGTCTTACGAGCAGGCTGCAGCGCTTCCGGAGGCCTGTTTTACCGTCTGGCATAATCTATGGCAGCGTGCGCGTCTCAAGGCTGGAGAGCGGCTGCTGGTGCACGGCGGCAGCAGCGGTATAGGAACTACCGCCATTCAAATGGCTCGGGCGCTGGGGGTAACTGTGTATGCTACTTCCGGTACCGAGACCAAATGTCGGGCCTGTGAGCGGCTGGGAGCCATACTGGCGATCAACTACCGTGAACAGGATTTCGTTGCCGAAATTAAAGCGGCGACCGATAGGCGGGGTGTCGATGTGATTCTGGATATGGTGGGCGGCGACTATCTGCAACGCAACGCTAAGGCCGCTGCGCCCGAGGGACGCATTGTCAATATCGCCTTTCTCAAGGGGAGTAAGGTGGAATTCGATTTTATGCCTATGATGCTTAAACGTTTGACGCTAACCGGTTCTACGCTGCGCGCTCAAAGCGCCGAGGTTAAGGCGACTATAGCGGGTGAGTTGCTGGAGCAGGTTTGGCCATTGATCGCGGCTGGCAAGCTGGTGCCGGTCATAGATAGTCGCTTTGCTCTGCAGGAGGCTGCCAAAGCTCATCGGCTAATGGAGTCGAGCCAGCATATCGGCAAAATTGTATTGACCGTTCAATAAACTTCATTAGAAGCACCCAGGGTGCCAAGACCAGAAACTATGACCGAAGCTTCTCAATCCCTGCCGCGTCGCCCTCTGGAGGGCATCAGAGTTATCGAATTGGGTCAGCTAATTGCAGGGCCTTTTGCGGGCTGCATGCTGGGTTATTTCGGTGCCGAAGTCATTAAGATTGAACCCCCCGGAGGCGGCGATCCGCTGAGGGGTTGGCGCCAAGTGGAAAACGGCACGTCGTTTTGGTGGCGCAGTCTGGCGCGCAACAAGAAAAGTGTGGTGCTGGATTTAAAGCAGGCCGAGGGCAGGGCACTGGCGCGCCAGCTGATCGACACCGCCGACGTGCTGATCGAGAACTTTCGCCCTGGGGTAATGGAAGACTGGGGCTTGGGGCCGGAGCAGGTCAAAAAGACCAATCCTGGCTTGGTCTACGCCCGTATTTCCGGCTATGGCCAGACTGGCCCCTATTCCCAGAAACCGGGCTTCGCCTCGGTGTGTGAGGGCATGAGCGGCTTTCGCTACGTCAACGGTCACCCGGGTGAAGCGCCGGTGCGGCCCAATCTGAGTATTGGCGATACCATCGCCGGTTTGCACGCCGCTCTGGGTATCACTCTGGCGTTGTTTGAGCGCGAGCGCGAGGGTACCGGCAAAAATCTAGGGCAGGTGGTGGACGTGGCCCTCTACGAGTCCATGTTTAATTTAATGGAAGCTGTGGTGCCCGAATACGACGGCGCTGGCGTGGTGCGTGAGCCTTCCGGCACCACCGTCACCGGCATAGTGCCCACCAATACCTACCGCTGCCGCAACGGTACCTATGTGGTCATAGGCGGCAATGGCGATTCGATTTTTCGGCGTTTGATGGAAGTCGCGGGTCATCCCGAAATGGCCGCCGATCCGCGTATGGCCACCAATGCGGGACGGGTGGAATGCCAGAGTGAAATTGATTCAGCTTTGGCGACTTGGTGTGCCCAGAGCAACTCCGAGCAGATACTGCTGGCATTGGAGCAGGCCCGGGTACCGGCCGGACCTATCTACAGCGTCAAAGACATGTTCGCCGATCCGCATTTTCAGGCTCGGGGGCTGTTCGAGCAAGTAGAGATCGACGGCCGGCCTCTGAAGATTCCCGCCATACTGCCGCGTTTGGCGAACACCCCTGGGCGCACCGACTGGCCCGGCCCGAGCTTGGGTAGTCATACCGATGAAATTTTGCGCGATCTGCTCCAGACCAGTGATCAGGAACTGGCGGAGTTGAGAGCCCAAGGTATTATTTAAACTTTATTCAGCTCCGAGACGCTGGCGAGCGTAGCCGCCGGCGGACAAACCTTAACCATCAGTGGAAAGCCGATCATGCTTAAACCCGGCCGTTACCGGCACTACAAAGGCAATGATTACCAGGTGCTGGGAGTCGCGACTCACAGTGAGACTGGCGAATCTTTGGTGGTCTATCGGCCTCTTTATGGGGACCAAAATCTGTGGGTAAGACCGCTTGGCATGTTTGCCGAAAACGTCAACCTGGCCGGTGAAACTCTGCCGCGGTTTCGCTATCTAGGGGGCGATAGGGACGCCGAGGAGATCGGCAGGTGACTTTTGGATGGCACGCGCTCTGGAATTGGCCGAACGGGCCAAGGCGATTGGCGAAGTACCCGTGGGCGCGGTGCTAGTGCTTGAAGACGAGGCGGTTGGCGAGGGCTGGAATCAGCCTATAAGCGCCCAGGACCCTACGGCCCATGCCGAAATTATTGCGCTGCGCCAAGCCGCCACAAGGCTTCAGAATTATCGTCTGCCGGGCACCTGTCTGTACGTTACTCTGGAACCCTGCACCATGTGCGTGGGCGCACTGGTCCATGCCCGAGTCGAA
>CAZKCY010000416.1:0-2568 GCA_964551155.1 uncultured Marinimicrobium sp.
GGGGCCATAGTAATCGCCAAGCTTTTTCTTGGCGCCGCGGTGCATGCTTATACGCGGATAGGGCTCGCCGCTGGAGACAAAGATATAGGGGTAGGATTTGTCATCGCGCAGCAGAATGTTATAGGGCGGCCTATGGGTCTTGATCAGATTGTGCTCGAGAATCAGCGCCTCTGTCTCGCTGGCGGTAATCGTTACTTCAATTTGCTGGATTTTGGCCACCAGAGCGGCCGTTTTGGGTGCCAATCCGGTCTTGCGGAAGTAGCTCGCCAGGCGTTTTTTCAGGTTCTTGGCTTTGCCCACATACAGCAGCTGGCCCCGGCCATCAAACATTTGATAGATGCCGGGCTGCTGGGAGGTATTGGCGAGAAACCGAGCCGAGTCAAAGGCTTCGGAGACGGAAGATACGCTGGAATCGTTCATTGAAGCCGCTGTTACACCACTGCTTCGGGGTCGAGAAAATCGTGTTTCACCGCCAGCAGCGTCAATTCCACATCGCTGTTGATATCCAGCTTTTCGAAAATCCGGTAGCGGTAACTGTTGACGGTTTTGGGGCTGACGCAGAAAATTTCGGCAATATCGTGCACTTTTTGCCCGTTGGCGATCAGCATAGCGGTTTGCAGTTCACGCTGAGAGAGCTTCTCAAAGGGTGAAGACCGCTCGGCATCGCCGTTGAAGGTCTTCAGGGCCAGTTGCTGAGCGATGCTGTTGCTCATGTACAGATCGCCGCGCACGACTTTGTTGATGGCGTCGGTGATTTCGCTGAAATCCGCGCCCTTGGTAACGTAGCCCACGGCCCCGGCCTGCATCAAACGGGTGGGATAAAGGGTGTCGTCGCAGCCGGTGACGGCTATGATTTTGACGTCCGGATTGATCTGGCGCAGTTTTCGAGTCGCCTCAAGACCGCCCATACCGGGCATTTTGACATCCATCAGCACCACATCGGGCACTAAATCGCGGGATTTGGTCACCGCTTCTTCACCGCTTTTGGCGTCCCCGACAACTTCGTAGCCGGCGACATCCGTCAGCATGCGCACAATTCCCATGCGCACCAGATCGTGATCGTCCACTACGAGAATTTTTGTCAACTTAGCCCCCAAACAGCCGTTAGCGAAGGTCGCCCGCTGCCAGTACATCTTGCCCCGTTGCAGGGATGACTCGTTATATGGTCTGGATTGTAGTATTTGCTGCCGTTCAGTACTAGAGAGAATAACGCCAAAGGTCAGATATTTCCACCCAACGGTCATCAATCCCAATTGATATGACACAGATCAAATACCGGTGCTATTTAACTCACCCAGCGAAAGGTCAAATTGATCCGGGGGCCTACGCTGCGGGCGGTTTTGCTCAACTGATGCTGCCAATAATGCTGGGTTTCTCCGGCCATCAGCAGCAATGAGCCATTGGGTAAATCCAGGCGCACCGGTGCCAGGTCCCGACGATTTTTGTGGCGCAGCGCGAATCGGCGCTCGGCGCCGAGGCTCACAGAGGCAATCACCGGATTGCGGCCCAACTCGGGCTCATCGTCACTATGCCAGGCGACGCTGTCCTGACCGGTACGGTACAGGTTGGACAGCATGCTGTTAAAGCCTATGCCAAGGCGGTTTTCCAGTTCGAGTTTGATTTCCCTCAGAGTCTCGGTCCAGGGCAAGGCTCGGAAGCTGGCTCCGGAATAGCGATAATCCCGGCCCGCATCGCCATACCAAACATCCAAACGCGGTACCGGCAGGCGCTTGCCGTGCATGGTGATCTGGGTCTGCTGCCAGGCCAACTCCCGGTAGAGCCGGTCAAAATAAACCTGACTCTGGTCGGGCGCCCACCAGTCGCGGTAAAGGCGCACATCGCCCTGCTCCCGAATCAGCTGCTCGGCCTCGGCCTCCGAGCCGAAAAGCGAATCCTGCTGGGGATTCAAGCTCATCAACGGCGCACATCCAGCTCAAAGCTCTGGTGCTTGAGCTTGCCGATCTGATCGCGCAAGCGCGCAGCCTCTTCAAACTCAAGATCCTTGGCCGCCTGTTGCATGGCCTGCTCGAGCCGGGCAATGGTTTTGAAAATATCACCGCCGCTGGCTTCAATTTCATACTTGGCCCGCTTTTCGGCGATAGCGGCCTTGCGACCGGCGCGGCCACCGGCACCCGGCACTTGCGAGCCTTCCATAATATCGGTAACGCTCTTGCGAATCCCGATGGGGGTAATGTTGTGCTCCTTGTTGTGGGCAATTTGCTTCTCGCGCCGGCGCTCGGTTTCGTCCATCGCCCTTTGCATGGAGCCGGTAATTCGGTCGGCGTAGAGAATCGCCCTGCCCTCCAAATTACGCGCGGCCCGACCCATGGTCTGAATCAACGCTCGATCCGAGCGCAGAAAACCTTCTTTATCGGCATCCAGAATCGCCACCAGCGACACTTCCGGCATATCCAGGCCTTCGCGCAGAAGGTTGATACCCACCAGCACATCGAATTCGCCAATGCGCAAATCGCGGATAATTTCGACCCGCTCGACAGTATCGATATCCGAGTGCAAATAGCGCACCCGAATCCCGTGATCGGCCAGGTACTCGGTCAAATCTTCGGC
>CAZKCY010000417.1:0-1505 GCA_964551155.1 uncultured Marinimicrobium sp.
CTGATTTCTACTTTTCGAAACTCAATACCCTGCCCCTCGCTTTGCAGGCCGATATAGCCCTCCTTTAAAAGCCTGCCTGGCTGATAGATTTCGGGGTCGGCATCGCTTGCCAACTCACCGCCAATTTGGGGCTTGGTGTACTCCAACACTTTCACGCCGTTAACCAGATGTGTGACCTGAGAGCTGCCGTGCACAATCAACTCGGCGGTGATCCATCGGTCGGCATCGTAAGTCTCGGAAGAGGACTCTATGCAGTGGCGCGGATCAATCTTTCCGTTGTAGACGACATCCGTTCCGGGCGAGC
Source organism: uncultured Marinimicrobium sp. (assembly GCA_964551155.1). Classification (GTDB taxonomy): domain Bacteria; phylum Pseudomonadota; class Gammaproteobacteria; order Pseudomonadales; family Cellvibrionaceae; genus CAZKCY01. The sequence goes on from CAZKCY010000417.1 coordinate 305, forward strand.
ACATGTTTCCGGTCGGGCGCGGTTTTCCATCCTCCAATCCCGCGAGCATTTGATACTCAACAGAAATGGGCCAGTCCTGTTCCTTTAAAATACTTTCTGGGGCTTGCGAGTGAAACATGATGCCGCTGTTTCGTTCGGTATAGTAGGGCGCGTCTTCGAGCCACTGGTCGGTGAAGCGATATTCTACCCGCAGATGAAAAGATGAAAATGGCTGCTTGTAAAACAGATGGCCGAAGCGATCATCGAAGGTTTCGTAGTCGTCGTAATTGACCTGCAACAAGCCATCTTGAACGCGAAAGGTATTAGCGTAGTTGTCCCCTACCTCGTGGTGATGGATTTTGACGATCCAATCGTCAATGTCTTTACCATTGAAGAGCGAGGTCCAGCCGCCCTTTTGAATTTCGAAACAACCGGCCAGGCCTTTGATCGGCCGAGCCTGAATTTCTTCCACCACCAATCTGGCTATCGCCAGAGCGCCGGGTTTGCTGAAGTGAGTGTTGTCTTCGCGCCCTTCCGGGCAGCAACTGTGCTCGCCGGGCTCGACATGAGCAAACAAGGCCGCGGATGCCTCCACGCCTTTTGCTCTAAGCAGCTGTGAGCTGCTCTCGAATAGATCGATCAATGGCACGCTCATGTCCTCGGCAACACGGCGGACGAGGCTGGGGTAAATACCGTGCATGTCGCGCAGTTTGCCTTCGGAGTCGAACCAGCGGCGCGCTACAGGCGTCAACAACACCGGCTTGCCGCCTTCGGCTCGCGCCTCTTCAACAAAGCGGCGCAAGTTAGCTTCGAAGTCGACCGGGGCCGTGTATCGCTCGGGTTTTTGGTAGGAAGCGTCGTTGTGGCCAAATTGGATGAGCACCCAATCGTCAGCATTTAGATCATTCAGAATGCCTTGCCAACGACCTTCTTGAATGAAAGTTTTGGTACTGCGGCCGCCTTTGGCACGATTTTCCAGCACCGTGCCGGCTTTGGTGTAAGCCGGCAGCACCTGCCCCCAACCAAAATCCGGATTGCGCTCGGGGTCGACGATCTGCATGGTCGAGTCCCCGGCCAGGAAAATCCGGCAACTGGCGGGCTCTGCGGCTGCAGAGCCCATGCTCAAGAAAAGGAGGCCTGGGAGCAGCAGTTTTTTAATCATTCAGTACCAGCCTTTATTTAGTCGGCATCACGCCCTTCGTAGACAATGCCAACGGTATCG
>CAZKCY010000417.1:1515-2567 GCA_964551155.1 uncultured Marinimicrobium sp.
TCGAGGTAGTAGTCAGTATAGGTGTTGTACTGGCCTCGTGACCACAAAACAGCCTTTCGATCGCTGCCGGAGGCAAACATCGGCCGGATATTATAACGGGCGTTATCGTAGGTTATCCGTTCCCAGTCAATGCTCTCGGTGCTGTCGGTGGGGGCAATACGGGCGCGGAATATTTGGTGTTTGCCGCCCAGAGCTTCCCCGGTGGAAGGGTCGACATCGGTTGAAATCACGACGTGACTCGGATCTTCCGGGTCCAACGCAATCAAACCGGTGTAACTGGCCTCTCGGTCGTACAACCTGGTACCGGCGAAGGCCACTTCGCGATCTACCCACTCGGTGCCATTCCAGGAGGCAACACGGTAGCGCTGGTCGGTGTTGCTGAGGTACAGGGAATAGGCCATGTGTGGAAAGCCTTGATCGTCAAACGCAATGGAGCTGGTCCATGCGCTTTGTTCCGCACTTAAATCCATGTCGCGGAAGCCACCGCCACCGCCCTGAAAGACTTTTTCGGCTTCAGAGGGTTTTAGCGGGCCGTCGTTTTCCAGATTTTTGATTAAGCTGCCATCGGCTCGGTAAAAATTTCCGTTCCGGAATTCTGCATATTAAATACTGGTACCGAAATAGCGCGGGTGGGCGTCGGTAAAAGAGATGCCGATAGTGTCCTTATCGTTACTGGCATAGCGGGCGTAGGGGCGGTGGCGCCCTTCGATCTCGCTTTGAATAAAGTGTTTGGCTTGGGTCCAGGTTTCACCGTGATCGGTGGAGGTGGTAAAGCTGGGATTCCACTTTATGCCCCGGTAAAAATTATAAAGGGTAGCTTCGTCTTCAAGATGGTAAAGGTTCATGTAGGTGACAGGATCTGCCTGCGGCGCGATTTGCTCCTCGCCCCAGGCAAGGTAGTCATTGCGCTCGGAGATTCGATAATAGTGCTTGTTCTCGGAACTGTGCCGGGCGTAAACGGTTAGCACACTGCCGTCGGGGCGGGCGTAAAACACCGGTGAATTGTGATCGTCATTGTCGAACTGCTCATGCACAGTGGCTCTTCCGAAAAG
>CAZKCY010000418.1:0-2564 GCA_964551155.1 uncultured Marinimicrobium sp.
GACACCGGCGATTTAACCGCGGCGCTAAAGCCGGCCGCCGAGCGTCTTAACGCGGCACTGCTCAAAGCAGAGCAAACTCTCGAGTCGGCCGACAGTTTGCTAAAGGGCGACAGCGATCAGGCCTATCAACTGGAAGCTACGCTGCGGGAACTTGAGGCTTCGGCCAAAGCCGCGCGCTCGCTGTTCGACTATCTGGAGCGGCATCCGGAATCCTTGCTGCAAGGCAAGCCAAATTAGAGGAGGCATTTCATTGATTGCTAAAATCCTGAGACTGAATCTGCTGGCGCTGGCAGCCTTGGTGCTGGTCGGCTGCAGTACCACCTCGACTCCAACGCGTTACTTTCAGCTGGAGCCGGTGGCCCAGCAATTTGAGGCTGGCAGCCCGAACAGCAAATTGTTGGCGATAGGGCCGCTGCACCTTCCGGACTATTTGGATCGACCACAATTGGTGACCCGAAGCGGCTCTGTGGAACTGTCGATTGACGACTTCCAGCGCTGGGCAGAGCCTCTGGAGGCGGCCTTACCCAGGGTTCTTGCCGCCAATCTTGGCGCTATGCGAGATGACTTGGCGGCGCTGGATCATCGGCACGACAGTTTTCTACGGTTTGATTACCGGCTGCTGGGTGATATCCATCAGTTCGACGTCGATGAATCGGGGCAAGTGGTGCTGGTGGTTCGCTGGTGGTTGCAGGATGCTCAAGGTAAGACCGTGATTCCAAGCACTGCCGGGCGCTACCAGGTGGAGGCGCAAGATCCCGGGAGCACCACTTCCTCGGTGGAGGCTATGAATCGAGTGCTGGAACTTTTCAGCGAGGATATAGCCCAAGCGCTGGGTGCTGAGCTTTAGCAAATTTGTGCCGGGTTTTGCCCTTGCATTGACCTATCAAACTGCGGATAATGCGCCCCTCTCGACCTTGGCAATCTTGGTTCGAGTCGTAATGGTGACCTTTCCGGTCCCCCCGCAATGAGCAGCTGTGAACCCCGCCAGGCCCGGAAGGGAGCAACGGTAGCAGTCAATCATGTGCCGGGGTGTGGCTGGTTAGGTCGCCACCCTTTCAAATCCCCGCTGTTCGATTCCGCCCGATAATCTTGCGCAGTTCCAGCGCGACCCTAAGACTTCGGATAAGGTATAATTCCGCTCTAACGACCACCCCTGTGTTTGACTGAGGAAGGCATGAGCTACCAAGTCCTGGCCCGCAAATGGCGTCCCCGCAGCTTCCGCGAAATGGTGGGGCAGGAACACGTGCTGCAGGCGCTGATCAATGCCCTGGATCACAACCGTCTGCATCACGCCTATCTGTTCACCGGCACCCGGGGGGTGGGCAAAACCACCATCGCCCGGATTCTGGCCAAGTGCCTCAACTGCGAAACCGGGGTCAGCTCCGAGCCCTGCGGCCAGTGCTCGTCCTGTGTCGAGATTGCCGAAAACCGGTTTGTGGATCTGATCGAAGTCGACGCCGCCTCGCGCACCAAAGTCGAAGATACCCGCGAGCTGCTGGAGAATGTTCAGTACGCGCCCACGCGCGGTCGCTATAAAGTCTATTTGATCGACGAAGTGCACATGCTCTCCAGTCACAGCTTCAACGCCTTGCTGAAGACCCTGGAAGAGCCGCCGCCGCACGTCAAATTCCTGCTCGCCACCACCGATCCGCAAAAACTGCCGGTAACGGTCCTGTCGCGCTGCCTGCAGTTCAATTTGAAGAACATGAACCCCGAGCGGATAGTCCAGCACTTGCAGTTTGTGCTCGACAAGGAACTGGTGCCTTTCGAGGAGAGTGCCCTCTGGCTGCTGGGTCGTTCGGCCGACGGCAGTATGCGCGACGCTTTGAGCTTGACCGATCAGGCCATTGCCTACGGCTCGGGCAAAATCACCGAATCCGAAGTGCGCACCATGCTCGGCAGTATCGACCAGGGCGCGATCTACGAAATGCTGACCGCCCTGGCGGCTCTGGACGGCAAGGCGTTGTTGGAAGCGGTGGAGCGGATGTCCGAGCAGGCGCCCGACTACGCCGGCGCGCTCGCCGAACTCTTGGCGCTGCTGCACCGGGTTGCTATCGCCCAGGCACTGCCGGAAGCCGCCGACAACAGCCACGGCGATCGCGGCCGGGTATTGCAGCTGGCCCAACAGCTGGCGCCCGAGGACGTACAGTTGTTTTACCAGACCGCTTTGCTGGGCCGACGCGATCTGCCGCTGGCGCCTGATCCGCGCGCCGGCCTGGAAATGGTGTTGCTGCGCATGTTGGCGTTCAAGCCCCAGGGCGTTATGGATCCGCCCACTAAAGCTCTGCCTCGGCGCGCTGCGTCAGAGGAGGGACAAAAATCCCCCGGGGCCCAGTGGGCTGAGCGAAGTCCCGAACCAGCCGCGTGGGCCGAACCCGAGCAAGCGCCTCCAGCGCCCCAAACTTCGGCTCAAGCTCCGGCGGAAGTGTCCGGGGACGTTCGGCAGTCAACTAGGCCTCAAGCCGCCGCCGAGCAGTCGGCGCCTCGAGCTGGCGCAACTCCGGAAGAGCCGCCGGAGCCTAAAAAGCCCTCAGCGGACCAAGAGTCGCCGGCTAATAGAGAGC
>CAZKCY010000419.1:0-2554 GCA_964551155.1 uncultured Marinimicrobium sp.
GATGGATTTCGTCGATAAAGAGCACGTCGCCCGGCTCCAGGTTGGTCATCAAAGCCGCCAGATCGCCAGCTTTTTCCAATACTGGGCCGGAAGTACTCTTCAGCGAGACACCCATCTCTTCGGCGATGATATTGGCGAGCGTGGTTTTGCCCAGGCCAGGGGGCCCGAATACTAACGTGTGGTCCAGCACTTCTGCGCGCTTTTTGGCCGCGCCGATAAAAATTTCCATCTGCTCGCGCACCACCGGCTGCCCGATATAGTCGGCCAGTGACTTGGGGCGCACGGCGCGATCGAGAAATTCCTCCCGTTCGATGGGCGCGGCAGCTATAAGCCGGTCAGTTTCGATCATGGTGCTGTCTCAATAATTAAAAGCGTCTAAACAGGCGATTCTATCAGACCCGGCTAATACTTCTCAGCGCCATGCGGATCAATTCCTGGCTGTTGGCTCCGGGCATTTGACGGGCCGCGCCAGCCACCATCTTAGTGGCTTCCACAGGCTTGTAACCGAGCGCAATCAGCGCGCTTTCCGCTTCGGCCTGGCTGTCCGTATCGGCGGCTTCGGCAGCCAGCAAATCCTCTCCCTCCGGCTGGTCGGCTCGTGGCAGCTCCCAGGCCTTGAGCCGGTCGCGCAACTCGATCACCAATCGCTCGGCGGTTTTCTTGCCCACGCCCGGCACTTTCACCAGTGCCGACACCTTATCTTCGCGCACGCAGCGGGCGATGTCGTCGGCCTCCATGCCCGAGAGAATCGCCACCGCCAGCTTGGGGCCCACGCCGCTGACCTTGATCAGGGTGCGAAACAGGGTGCGATCGCGCTCATCGGCGAAGCCAAACAGCTGGTGGGCGGTCTCGCTCACCGCCAGATGGGTATACAGCAGCGCTTCGGCGCCCATTTCCGGCAGTCGGTAAAAGGTCGTCATGGGCGCCTGGACTTCGTAGCCCACGCCCTGGACATCAATTAACAGATAGGGAGGTTGTTTTTGAATCAGGGTACCGCGTAGCCGTCCGATCATAATTTGCTCTGGAATAAATTCTGAAGATTAAAGAAAAGCTCTCACACCACCCTGCCCCGGCGAAAGCTTCTAGCGCCGGCCAGCTTCACCAGCTGTGATTGGGTATTGGCGTGGCACAGCGCCACGGCCAGGGCATCGGCGGCGTCTTCCTGGGGCGCCGCCGGCAGGCGCAACAGGGTTTTGACCATGTGCTGAACCTGAAGCTTGTCGGCGCCACCATTGCCCACCACCGATTGTTTGATTTTCCGAGCTTCGTACTCGAACACCGCCAGCCCCAGCACCACAGCCGCTGTAATGGCCGCCCCCCGAGCCTGACCCAGCTTGAGCGCCGAACTGGCGTTCTTGGCCATAAAGACCTGCTCAACGGCCACTTGGTCGGGAGCGTATTGGGAACTTATCTGGGTAATGGAGTCGAAAATGATTTTGAGCCGCTCGGGCAAATCCAGCTCGGGAATGCGGATAACCCCGCTGGTGATGTAGCTGGCTCGCCCGCCCACAAGCTCGATAATGCCGAAACCGGTCTTCCGAGAGCCTGGGTCTATACCGAGAATCAGCGCCATGGGGAGAGCCCCTTGTGAGTGGTGGACTGGTCTGGGTGGGCTGGCTTACCGAAAAACAAACCGCAAGCAGCGCAACTGAGCGGCCATTGTAACCGAATCTGTATATAAAAACAGTGCCTCATGCTTGCCCGGCAAAGGCTCAATAGCTCTTGCGAGACAAGGGCTCAGCCCAGCTGCTCCATAACCGCGTCGGGGATATCGCCGTTGGTGTAAACGTTCTGCACGTCGTCCAGATCTTCCAGCATATCCACCAGCGCCAGCAGCTTTTCAGCGCCCTCCACATCCACTTCAATAGTGGTGGACGGCAGCATGACGATTTCGCCGTTTGAGGGCTCAAAGCCTTCGGCAATCAAGGCCTCTTTGACCGCGAAGTAGTCCTCGAAGCGGGTCATTACGTCTTTGGTGCCGTCCTGATTGGTGACCACATCCTCGGCACCGGCTTCCAGGGCCGCTTCCATCAAGGCCTCTTCGCTGACGTCGGCGTCGAAGGTCAACTGACCGGTGCGGGTGAATAAATAGGCTACTGAACCGTCTGTACCAAGGTTGCCGCCGCGCTTGCTGAAGGCGTGGCGAATCTCGGCGACGGTGCGGTTTTTGTTGTCGGTCATGCACTCCACCAGCACAGCTATGCCGTTGGCGCCGTAGCCTTCGTAGGTGGTTTCTTCGTAATTGTCGCCTTCGGCATTGCCCGCGCCCCGCGCTATGGCTTTGTCGATGGTGTCGCGCTTCATGTTGACACTCAGCGCTTTATCCACCGCGGCCCGCAGGCGGGGATTATCCTCAGGCAGCGGGCCCGCTTTGGCCGCTACGGTCAATTCGCGAATAATTTTGGTGAAAACTTTGCCGCGCTTGGCGTCTTGAGCGGCTTTGCGGTGTTTGATGTTTGCCCATTTGCTATGGCCAGCCATGAAACGTCTCCAAAATCGATCTGTGCGCGCATGGGCGCATTTAAGTCGTTATTGTGAATGTTTGCGGTGTTCT
>CAZKCY010000420.1:0-2554 GCA_964551155.1 uncultured Marinimicrobium sp.
CAAGTCCCTCTATTACGGCAAGCTTACCCATGGCGCCTTCGATATTACCTTTGGTTCCCTGGGGCGCCACTACGATTATCGCGCCGGCCAAAAACCCAGCGAAGATCAGCGCCGCCAACTGCTGGAGGCCATAGATTACCGGCTGGTTGAATTGAATCGCGAGCAGCGCAGCGTCTACTTCGGTCACCCCAAGGTTTATGTGGATTTGGGCGGAATCGCCAAAGGTTACGCCGTGGACAGAGCCGTTGCGGCGCTGCGAAAAGCCGGTATCGAACACGCCAGCGTCAGCGCCGGGGGCGACAGTCGTCTGCTCGGCGATCGCCGCGGCCGTCCCTGGATGGTAGGGATAAAAAACCCAAGAGATCCGCAAGCCGTGGCCATCACTCTGCCACTGGAGAATGGCGCCATCTCCACCTCTGGGGATTATGAACGCTATTTTATAGGGCCAGAGGGCGAGCGAGTGCACCACATCCTCAACCCCCGCACCGGCAGCTCCGCTACGGGCATTGCCAGTGTCAGCGTCATCGGCCCCAATGCTTTCGATACCGACGCCCTATCTACCAGCGTTTTCGTTTTGGGGGTGGAGCGCGGCCTGGTTTTACTGGAGAGTTTGGGAGCTTACGAAGGAATAATTATCACCAGCGCCGGTAAAGTGCATTACACCGCCGGTTTGGAACCGCCTGAGTCGGTGGATTGAGCGCTGCCTGGGCTGCAAAAAAAAACGGAGTCGGCATTTAATGCCGGCTCCGCTATAGATAAAGCCGAGTTTTTGTCGTTGAGCCCCGCGCTAGAGTACTGGCCTGGGGATCTTCAGCTGGGGAAAATGCTCAGCGGGCAAGTTGACGGTAGTCGCTCGCAAACAAATTTCCGATAGCCGGCTTTGGTTCCACTCTTATTGCCTTATGCAGCCGCTCGGCGATCTCGGCGGAGGAAATCAAGCCGCGGATATGGTGTCGATCCTGATCCAATACCAAACAATAATTCTGGCCCGAGTCTCGGAACAGGCGCACCAGATCGGCGACTTTGGCTTCTTGCAGATCCCGATAAGAAATGGCCGGCAACTTGGCACGCGGTAGCATCATGTCGTTCAAGCGCAACTCCCGCCGGTGCACGCCCTGGAGCATTCCCGCCACCAAAATATGTTGTTCGGACAGCTGGTCGCGATCGATAAGGCCGACAAATTCATCAGCATGATCCACGAGCAGTTTATGGTGGGCGCCTTCGCGAGCCATAACTTCCGCCGCTGCAAGCGCCGTGGTGTCGACATTTAACGTCTGGGGTTGGTGATGACGAAAATCGGCGAACACACTTAGCGCCGGAGAAAACTCGGTAATATCGAAAAACTCTCTCGGTTTGACTAAATGGTCGATCCGGTCGAGATGAAAAACATTGAACTGTTTCATGATCAATCCTCTGCACAAAACCCTGGCCCATAGTTTGAGCCGAATAAAAAAGTGATTTGGGTGCGAATGTCAGAGGGTCAGAGGTGGGCCGCGCGCCGGCGGTAGATTGGCGGTAACACTGTGCGCCGGCGCCGCACTAAATTGAAGCTCACTAGGATTAAGCTTGGCAGCAGGGAGCGGCTGATTGGGAAGATCCGCCGGCTCGTCGCTCTCTGGGTCGGCGTCAAAGTCGCTTCTCAGGCTAACCGCTTCGTTAAGGGCTACCAGCGCAATCGAATGCTTTTGAAATGCCAGGGGTTCAGCTGACGAGGCGCCGGCCGCGAGTGCCGCGGTCAGAACGATGAGCTTGAACAATACGACTAGCTGACGCATGGCCAAAGTCTTCTGGTTGGAATCAACTCATCCTAGAATAGGCCCCCGCATCCGTCCAATAGATTCGGTCTTGGCGTTAGATTATTTTGCTCGGTGCTTATTTCCGATATATCGTTTTGATTGCTGCTCGGCTGTGGAGGCGAAACCGGCCTTTGGCTAATCGCTTCGCAGGCCTAGTTCGAGGCTTTGGTAGGCAAGTGTGCGCACCGTCACACCGCTGAAATTCAAGGCCTTCTAGAATGAGCGTTGATCAAAGTTCCTGGCAGCTTGCAGGATACTAAATGCTAATTTCCAAACGCTGGCGGGTGAGACTTATCAGCTTGCCAGCGCCTTTAACAGTAATGCAGATCCGATCGCTCGTTACAGAGAGAACCATCCATGACTAACGCTCCACTAGGCCCGATCGTCAAGCTGGTCGTAATCTTGATGCTTGTCAGCCTGTCACTGCTCGGACGCGCGCAAGACGAAGCGCCGCTCGATCAAGAGCTTGAAGCGCTCAAGCAGGAAACCCTGTCGCTGAATCGGGATTTGCTGATTCTGGAAGAGGAACTGCTCTACCCCGCCAGCAGCCAGGTGGCGGTCTATCTGTCGATGGACCTGGGAGAGTATTTTGAGCTCGACAGTGTGCGGGTGGAACTGGATGGCCAGATGGTGGCGAGCGAGCTGTATACCCAAGAGCAGATTCAGGCCCTTTACCGGGGCGGAGTTCAGCGCCTCTATATGGGCAATCTGAAATCCGGCGAGCACGAAATCAGCGCCTTTTTTACCGGCCGGGGCCC
>CAZKCY010000421.1:0-2551 GCA_964551155.1 uncultured Marinimicrobium sp.
CTTGGGCAGCGAAATCTCAGAGCAAGTGCAGAAGTTATTGGCGGTGCTCAGCAGCGAAACTTAATAGCATCGTAAAAACGAGCGGTGGGAATATAATCTAGTCCCTCCGTCCCTTTTTACATTTCAAGGATTCGAAGTATGCCGAGTACCAAACTGTTTCTTATTGCCCTGCTTTTACTGTCCTTCCCAGTTCTGGCCAGTGACGCCATGCGCCTTGAACAGCTTGCGCCGCTGGTCGGCAACTGGAAATTGAAGAACCCAGAAACCGAAAAAGACCGAGCCTTCCGGCTCAATTACCGTTGGATTTCGCGCGGTACAACGCTGGTGGAAACCTGGGGCAATCCCGCCGCGAATACGACCCAAACACTTTTTCATCGGGCGGGCGACGAGCTCATGGCCACGCACTACTGCGCCCGCGGCAATCAGCCGCGCCTCTTGGCTCAGCCCGCAACTGAAGAAAACTTGTTCGAGTTCGACTTCCACGACATCACCAACCTGGCGAACGATCAAGACCCGCACATGGTGGCGATGAGTTTTCGTTTTATCGACGACCAGCACATGGAAAAATCGGAAACCTATCTGGTAAAAGGCGAACCGCACACCTCAGTGATGTCGATGGTCCGCGAGGTGGAATGACGCCAACTTTGATCGGCGGCCGGTATCTGGTATCCGCGACCCTCTACGGACTTCCTATGTATTGGTTGTTGGGTGCCCTGCTCGCGCTCGCCGGCATGCTGTGCATGATGCTGAACGCCCCATATTATTTCAGCGCGCTTGTTGGGGCGGTTTTAGAGTTATTGTTTTCCGGGTTGATCGCCGCGCGGGAGCGAAGTCAGGCTAGCGGTTATGGAAGCTAATAAATTCTAAATTATAGGGACAAAGAGACTAGGGATCATTGAGATCAAGATCTTTTGCCGCTATGCGGATCAATGGGGTGAGAGTAGTTGATTTGAAGAAAATGGCCAGGTCTTGCCTTTTGCCCGCCTCTCTCGGGCAAAGCAAAAGACAAGACTGACCCTGGAGTTTCTTTCAGATTTATTTTCTTTTTAGACCTTGGCGCCAATGGGCAGTTGGGTGATTGGCTTGCCCGTTACCGCTGCCAGCGCATTGGCAACCGCGCCTGCTATAGGTGGCAGACCTGGCTCACCGGCACCAGAGGGAGGTTCGGCCGAGGGCACTATGTGGACTTCCACCTTGGGCATTTTCGGCAGACGCATCACCTGGTAGTTGTTGAAGTTGCCCTCTACCACCTTGCCCTTGTCCACCGTCACCGCCTCGCCCAGCGCGGCGCTCAGGCCCAGGCCAATACTGCCTTCCATTTGGGCGCGAATGACATCCGGGTTGACGGCGACCCCGCAGTCGAAGGCGCAAACCACACGGTCGACCGAAAAGCTGCCATCGTCCGCCACCGTAACCTCGGCGACTTGCGCGCACCAGGAGCCAAAGGAGCGGTGCACGGCAACGCCCCTGCCCTGGCCCTTCGGCAGTGCGCTGCCCCAGCCGGCCTTGTCGGCAACCAGATCGAGCACGCCCAGACCGCGCGTTTGCCCGGCGAGCATTTCCCGGCGAAACGCGACCGGATCTTTACCGGCGGCGGCCGCCAGTTGGTCGACGAAGGCCTCCATCACAAAGGCGTTGCCCGAGTGGCCCACAGATCGCCACCAGAGGGTGGAGATGCCCACTTGCATTTCCGTGCCCTGCACCAGCAGATTGGGAATGTCGTAGGGGGTATCCTGAATGCCCTCTACCAAGGTGCCCTCCACTGGTCCCTGGACAAAGTGCTCGAAAGGTGTTCCGCGCAACAAGGGTTGTGCGACGGCGTGATGCTCCCAGGCGACCAGTTTGCCCTCGGGGGAGACGGCGCCGCGCACCCGATGCACGGCCATGGGTCGGAACTTGCCGTTGCGCATATCATCTTCGCGGGTCCAGACCATTTTGACCGGCCGGCCGGGTAGCTGTTTGGCGATAGCAGCGGCGTCGACGACATAGTCGCCGGGGCAAGCCCGCCGACCGAAGCTGCCACCGGCGTAAACGGTGTTGATGCGCACCTGATCCGGTTTCATTCCGGTAAGGGCCGCCACTTCCCGCTGATCGAAGGTCGGCGTTTGGCTGCCAAACCAGAGTTCGCAGGCGTTCTCCTTGACCTGGACCACGCAGTTCATGGGTTCAATGGCGGCGTGGGCCAGATAGGGCAAGCGGAATTCCGCTTCGATCACTTGCTCGGCTTCATTTAGCGCGCGCGCGGCATCGCCCCGGCTGGTCATGGGGTGACCGGCTTTGCGCGCCGTGTCACTGAAGGTCTGAAACAGCTCATCGCTGCTGCGGGTTTCGCAGGCCGACAGGTCCCACTCCACGTTCAGCAGTTGCCGAGCTTTGTACGCCGGCCAGAAACCCTCGGCCACCACGGCGACTCCCCGGGGAATTTCGACAACATCCACCACGCCGCGCACCGAGCGGGCTTTTTTACTGTCGACACTTTTCAATTTGCCGCCCAGCTTGGGTGGGTAGAGCACCACTGCGGTAAGCATATCGGGCAGCTGAATATCCTGGG
>CAZKCY010000422.1:0-2548 GCA_964551155.1 uncultured Marinimicrobium sp.
GTTTGGGGAGTTTTCTTCAGGACCGTCTGCAACATGGATGTTGCAGTCGAGCCTATAGGGATATATTTACGGCGTGTCCTGAAGGAAACTCGCCAAAGCCTGCCCCAAAACTCAGAAAAGATATAACAAACTTCCGACGTCTTTTGAGCTTTTGAATAATCAACGACGAAGAGAGACCGCTCTAACTAACCTCGCGAGCGCTGAATCAAATCGTAAGCGGCCTGAATCTCCTGTGAGCGTTCGGTGGCTTCCTTGACCATATCCTCGGGCATGCCCTGCCCTATCAACTTGTCCGGATGATACTGACTCATCAGCTTGCGATAAGCCTTCTTAATGGTCGCGTCGCTGTCGTCCTTGCTGACCCCCAAAGCCTCGTAAGCCTGATCCAGATCGCCGGCGCGGGCCCCCGGTCCTTGCTGACCCTGGCCCCGGAAACTATTCTGGGCCTGAATCATCCGCAGCAGCTGCTCGAACACTGCCTGAGGAATACCCAGGGCCGTGGCTACTTGGCGCAGCACCCGAATTTCATTCTCATCCAGCTTACCATCGGCGAGGGCGATATTGATCAGATAGACCAGCAGCATCTGCACCAGATTGCCGCGGCGGCCGCAAACCCGGCGAAACTCGGCCAACTGGGCCTCGGCATCGAAATCGGCACCGGCTCCTTCCTTGAACAGTTGAATAGCCTCGCGCCGGTGCTCAGGGGTGAGGCCCATCTGATCCATAAAGACTTCGGTCTGACCCACTTCGGCTTCCGATACCCTGCCATCGGCCTTGGCCAGGTAACCCAGCAAGCGGAACAGAGTCTGGAAAAAGCACTGCTCGGCCTCGCGGCGTCGGTCGGGGGAATTCTCGCCCTGCACCTTGGCATAGCCGTGATCAAACAAATGGCCAATCAGCGCGCCGAACAAAGCACCCAACAAATGGCCGGTCGCAAAATAGCCCAGAAGGGCACCAATCAATTTGCCCACTATCATCGTTTTATTCCAAAGGTTCGTCGGTTAAGCGGTGCGGATTCTAACACTCCTGGGCCCTCAGGAGCTGCAGGAAAGCATCGAACAGCCGGCTTTCTGGCGCGCCCAGTCGGGCCGCCGGGCAAAATATTCCTGATATTCGGGCTGCTCATCATAAGGCCGGCGCAGCAATTCCTGCAGTCGGTGAATCTCTTCGAAGTCGCCCTGCTCGGCCTTGTCTATGGCCTGCTGGGCCATATAGTTGCGCAGCACATATTTGGGATTAACGCTGTTCATCAACACGCGCCGGTGCTGATCTTCCTCACCGAACTTGATCCAGTCCTTTAACAGGCGTTCACGATATCGACGCAGCCAGTTTGCCGCCCGATGCTGCTGGGCGGGGGTCAAGGACTCGTAGTAAGCCGGCGCAAGAGGCTCCAGCAGCTCGGCGTCGGTGCGCGAATCTTCATCCAAATCCAGGCGCGGCTCGAAATCCGCCAGGCAGCGGTAGAAAATGGTCATATCGGTTTCGGCAAGCTGCAACACCTGATGCAGTTCGGCCGCCAAATCGGCGTCCGTTTCACCGACAAATTCATTCAAACCCAGCTTAGCGGCGGTATCGCGCTCCGAGCAGGCTTGATACTCCCGCCGGTAAACATCCAGTGCCTCTTGCAGCGGCTCGACTTTTTCGATCAGCGGGTAGATGGCGTTGCCAAGCTGGGCCAGATTCCAAAGCGCTATTTGCGGCTGGTTGCCAAACCGATAGCGGCGGCCCTGGGCATCGGTGGTGTTCGGCGTCCAGTCCGGATCGAAGCCTTCGAGCCAGCCATAGGGACCGTAGTCAATGGTCTGGCCGAGCACCGACATATTGTCGGTATTCATCACGCCGTGCACAAAACCAACCCGCATCCAGTGGGCAATCATTCTGGCGGTGCGCAGACACACTTCCTCAAACCAGGCCACATAAGCATCGGAGCCAATCTGGTGGCTATCTAACAGATGGGGAAAATCGCTCTCTAGAGTGAAATCCATTAACTGGCGCAACACTTCTGTATCGCCTCGGGCGGCAAATATTTCAAAGTTGCCGAAGCGGGTAAACGAAGGTGCCACTCGGCAAACCACCGCACCCGGCTCCCACTGGGGGTTGCCGGTGTAAAACATGTCCCGTTGCACTTGATCGCCGGTCAAAATCAGGCTCAGCGCCCGAGTCGTAGGTACTCCCAGGTGGTGCATAGCCTCGCTGCAGAGGAATTCACGCACCGAGGAGCGCAGCACCGCAAAACCGTCGGCGGTGCGCGAATAGGGCGTAGGGCCCGCGCCTTTGAGCTGCAGGGTCCAGTGCTCGCCCCGGCTATTGCGCAACTCGCCCAGGTTAATCGCGCGGCCATCGCCCAACTGCCCGGCCCAATGACCAAACTGGTGGCCGCCATAGCAAAAGGCGTGGGGCTCCATGCCAGACAGCAAACGGTTTCCGGCAAATACCTGGGTAAATTCGTCGCTCTCGCAGTCCTCTGGGCTCAGATCCAGCAACTGCGCTACTTCCCGCGCATAAGCCACCAACTTTGGGGCGGAAGCAGGCCTGGGTTTGACCGGCG
>CAZKCY010000423.1:0-2534 GCA_964551155.1 uncultured Marinimicrobium sp.
TTTCAGCCCGCGCTTTACTAAGAGGACAACAAACCCTGTCAGTTCCCAAAGTATGATTTTTTTGGGTTCATCAAACGACAAAGCCAGCCTGCTTGCACAGGCCGGCTTTCATAGCGGGACTCTATCAAAAAACGACGAAATCGAAAAACGACCAGGCTCTTAGTAATCCTGAGCCTCATCTTCAAACTCGGCCTTTTCAGATTTGGTATCTTTGGACTTGGTGTCTTTTTTCCCGGCCGGCGGGGGTGCCAGCAGTTCATCTCTGACTCGCTTCTCCAATTCCTGGGCGATTTTAGGATTTTCCTGCAGATACTTCATAACATTGTTCTTGCCTTGACCGATCTTGTCGCCCTGATAGCTGTACCAAGCACCGGCCTTGTCTATAAAACCCAGCTTGACGCCGTAGTCGATGACTTCCCCCATCCGGTTGATGCCATTGCCATAAAGAATCTGGAACTCGGCCTGTTTAAAAGGCGGCGCCACTTTGTTCTTAACCACTTTAACCCGAGTTTCGGAACCGATTACTTCCTCGCCCTCTTTGACTGCGCCGATACGGCGGATATCAAGGCGAACCGAAGAATAGAATTTGAGGGCGTTACCACCAGTGGTGGTTTCGGGGTTGCCAAACATAACCCCAATTTTCATCCGAATCTGGTTAATGAAGATCACCAAACAGTTGGCATTTTTGATGTTGCCGGTAATCTTGCGCAGAGCCTGGGACATCAGGCGCGCTTGCAGGCCGACGTGATGATCACCCATTTCACCTTCAATCTCAGCCCGGGGCGTCAAGGCCGCGACCGAGTCGACCACCAGTACGTCTACCGCGCCGGAGCGCACCAGCATGTCGCTGACTTCCAGAGCCTGTTCGCCAGTATCGGGCTGGGAGATGATCAAATCGTCGACGTTGACACCCAGTTTTTCCGCGTAAATCGGATCCAGGGCGTGTTCGGCGTCGATGAATGCGCAGTTGCCGCCCATACGTTGGGCTTCGGCAATCACCTGCAGGGTCAAAGTAGTCTTCCCCGAGGATTCCGGGCCGTAAATTTCCACTACCCGCCCTTTCGGCAAGCCGCCAATTCCGAGCGCGGCATCCAGCCCAATGGAACCTGTGGAAATAGCAGGAATGGCCACCCGTTCATGGTCGCCCATGCGCATGACGGTACCCTTGCCAAACTGCCGCTCTATCTGACCCAGCGCTGCCTGGAGCGCCTTTTCTTTGTTCGCATCCATCCGAGACACCTCAACCTATATCAAAGTAAACGAAATTTGTTTTTCGACCGTACCACTTTAGGGTCCGGTCCCTTATTTTTGATTCAGGGCGAAATCAGCCCCGATCTATATAAACCAGCATACACCAAAAACCTGTATACGCAAACAGGTATAGCTGTTTATACAGGGTTATTCAAGTCGACGAGTAATTTGCAAAAGCTCCCGCAAGGCAACCACCACCGCCTGGCGGCGGACCTGGCTTCGATCGCCGGTAAAATAGTAACAGCTGGCCTCACACCAGCCATTGGACCTACCCCAGGCAAACCAGACAGTTCCTACCGGTTTGTCGGCAGAACCGCCACCCGGCCCCGCTATGCCACTGACCGATACCGCCAGATCGGCGCCAGAAACGGCCAACGCGCCCGCCACCATCTGGCGAACCACCGCTTCGCTTACCGCGCCTTCGGCTTCCAAGGTTTCGGGGTCGACCCTTAACAAGGCGGTCTTCGCGCTGTTGGCGTAAGTGACAAAGCCGTATTCGAACCAACCTGAACTGCCCGCCACTTCGGTCACTGCAGTGGCAATGCCACCACCAGTACAGGATTCGGCGGTGGCAAGGCGCCAGCTCAAGCGCTCAAGATTGGCGCCTAATTCGCTTGCTAATTGAAGGATGGTTAGATCTTTAGCGTCTTGATTCATTGAATTGCAGCTCTCCTCAGCTGCCAAGGTATGCCAGGGCGAGAGCGAGTGCAAGACCCGGGCGTCTTGCCGTAGAATAGCGCGATTATTTTATCGTCCAAGGCATCGAGGCCTCAGTTTCATTATGTCCCAGACCGCCGAACCGATTAGCCCCCACACTCCAATGATGCAGCAGTATTTGCGCATCAAGGCCGAGCACCCAGACGAGCTGGTGTTCTACCGAATGGGCGACTTTTACGAGTTATTCTACGACGACGCCAAGCGCGCCGCCCAGCTTCTGGATGTCACTTTAACCGCGCGCGGCAAATCCAACGGCGAGCCTATCCCTATGGCCGGCATCCCCTATCATGCCGCCGATGGCTATCTGGCCAAACTGGTGCGTGCCGGCGTCTCGGTGGCAATTTGCGAACAGATTGGCGATCCGGTAACCTCTAAGGGGCCGGTGGAGCGCAAAGTGGTGCGGATCGTAACGCCGGGCACCGTCAGCGATGAAGCCTTGATGGACTCGGGGCGAGACAACCTTTTGGTGGCCGTGCATCAGCAGGATGAAACCTTTGGCATAGCCTCGCTGGATATTGCCAGCGGGCGTTTTCTGGTGCTCGAGGTCCTTGGCCTGGATGCCGTGT
>CAZKCY010000424.1:0-2520 GCA_964551155.1 uncultured Marinimicrobium sp.
GCCTTCTGCAACCTGGCGACCCCCGAGGGCACCATGCTCCTCGGCCTCGATCTCTCTCAGCCGTTGCGATTCGTAGTCGTTGCGCTCTGCACTCGCTTGCAACAACATGTCCGAGAATTGGTTCGCGAAGCCAGTTAAGTGGTTCAGTTCGGCGGCAATGGCCGGCAACTGTTGCGGCATCCACATGCCTTCGTCGGCGGCCGCATAGGTGCTGGCCAGAGCCGGGAATAACGCCAAAAGTAACAGTGATTTTTTCATAAATGCTCTTAATAGGGTAAAGCGCGAAAGGTGCGCGGAAAAAAAAGCTGGCAAGCATCATTGGCAGAACCGGATCTTTTGTCAATCAGGGAAATGTAAATAACTGCGACAAAAATGAAAAAGAGCCGCTCTGGTGCGGCTCTTTTTTTTCTCTTAGCAGGGATGTTTCAGCGGTTCGCGCGGTCACCCCGTTTGTGTTCTTTCTCTTTCTCACGCTCTTCAGCGCGACGCGCTTCTTCATCTTTGGCTTTCGCCAGTTCTTCGCGTTTCTTTTTGGTGTCCGGCCTTGGTAATGGGTCGTTAGGATGTGCCATAAGTACCTCCCTTAACTATCTACAGATAACGATCTACACACATTAAGCCTAGTAAAAAAATTAGCGTTCCGCTAACCCGATCAGACCACGCCCTGATCAATCATGGCATCGGCCACCCGGCGAAAACCAGCAATATTGGCCCCCAGCGCCAGGTTATGCTGTGCGCCAAATTCTTCGGCGGTGTTCGTGGCGTCGCGGAAGATATTGCGCATAATGCCCTGCAGCTTTTCGTCCACCTCAGCAAAGCTCCAGCGCACCATCCCGGCGTTCTGCGCCATTTCCAGCTGGCTGGTGGCCACGCCCCCGGCATTCGCCGCTTTACCCGGCCCATATGCTATTTTCGCATCGATAAATTTGTCGATGGCACCTTCCGTCGACGGCATGTTGGCACCCTCAGCCACGGCAATACAGCCGTTTTCCAATAAGATCTCGGCATCCCGGGCACAAAGTTCGTTCTGAGTGGCGCACGGAAACGCGAGCTGGCCCTGGTAGCGCCATACCGGATGGCCATCGTCAGGGTAGTCTTCTATTGGCGTATATTCAGCGTCCGGGTGGCAATCGAGGTATTCAGTTAAACGGCCAGAACGAACTTCCTTAATTTCTTTTAAGGTGTCCACTTTGATACCGTCTTTGTGGTAAATAGTGCCGCCGGAATCCGAGCAGGTTACCGGCCGGGCACCCAGGTCCCATAATTTTTCAATGGTATAAATAGCCACATTGCCTGAGCCGGAAACCAGACAAGTTTTGCCTTCCAGGCTTTCACTACGCGCCTCAAGCATGCAGCGGGCAAAATATGCAGCACCATAACCGGTCGCTTGTTTGCGCACCAGGGAGCCGCCCCAGAGTGTACTTTTGCCGGTAAACACGCCGTCAAAACTATTGACCAGGCGCTTATACTTACAAAACATATAAACAATTTCACGCGCGCCAACCCCGATATCACCGGCGGGAACGTCCGTCGTCGGGCCGATATGCCGGTACAGCTCATTCATAAACGACTGACAAAAGCGCATGATTTCGCCGTTCGACTTGCCCTTAGGATCAAAGTTAGCACCGCCTTTGCCACCACCAATCGGCAAACCGGTCAGTGCATTCTTGAAAATTTGTTCAAATCCGAGGAATTTGACGATGCTGCCATTAACACTGGGGTGAAAACGCAGCCCGCCTTTGTATGGCCCCAGTGCTGAGTTAAACTCAACCCGGTAGCCTTTGTTAACCTGAATCTTGCCTTTATCGTCTACCCAGGGCACCCGGAACATAATCTGCCGCTCGGGTTCCACCAGCCGTTCAATAATCGAGTGCTCCTTGTATTTCGGATGGCTCTCCAGCAATGGTGCCAGCGAATCGAGAACTTCTTCCACCGCCTGATAAAATTCGCACTGCGCCGGACTCGACTTCTTAAGTTTCTCGATTGTGTCATGGATATAGGACATAAATAGGCACCCGATTCAATTTAGTTAATGGTTAGGTATGTTTTACAGTATTACTAACCTATTGTATGTAGTCGATAATTCCTGATCTGACAAGCCTGAACTGGCGGTCTGGCGTTTGCATGTACTATGCTGTTGCGGTAGTATGCGCGCGCCGCCGCACCGGCGAGAAGACCTATTACCTCAACCCTGAAGAGATACAATACAGCATGCAGATCACGCCACCCTAGCGTTCCGCCCCCTTATTGCTGACTGAGTCACCCGCTGCTCAGGTTTTTCTGTATCTGTCTGTTCTGTTTTTTTGACTAAAAAAGAAGTGAATCCAATTCATGTTCAAGACCATTCAACAAAACTGGTTTTCTAACATTCGTGGTGATGTGTTAGCCGGTATTGTGGTTGCTCTGGCGCTTATTCCCGAAGCAATCGCATTTTCAATTATCGCGGGCGTTGACCCAAAAGTCGGTTTGTACGCTTCCTTTTGTATTGCCGTTGTCATCGCATTTGCGGGTGGCCGGCCG
>CAZKCY010000425.1:0-2518 GCA_964551155.1 uncultured Marinimicrobium sp.
ATGGACAAAGGCGCACTGATCACGGGAGCCTGATCATGAAATATTTGTATTTCATTTGGAAGAATCTGATGCGCAAAAAGTTGCGCACTACTTTGACGGTGCTCTCGATTGTCGTGGCCTTTATCCTCTTCGGTGCTTTGGGCTCGATCAAGGCGGCGTTTACCGCTGGCGTCGAAGTTGCGGGTGCTGATCGTCTGATCACCACGCACAAGGTCTCGCTGATTCAGAGCCTGCCTTACAGTTACGTCAATCGTGCGCGCAACGCCGAAGGCGTGGAGGAAGTAACCTTCATGAACTGGTTTGGCGGTTATTATCAGGATCCGAAAAATCAGTTTGCGCAATTTGCAGTCGATGCTGAGACTTACTTCAGTGTCTATGCCGATCTCTATCAGGTGCCGCCAAAGCAACTGCAGGACTGGCGCGAAAACCGCATCGGAGCGCTGATCGGCAAGGGTCTCGCGCAGCGTTTCGGTTGGGAAGTGGGCGACCGGATTCCGCTGATTTCGATGTTCCCGCAGGAAGGTGGCAGCCGCAGCTGGGATTTTGTGATCGAAGGTGTTTTCGAGGCCAAGGATTCCGGCGCCGATGAAGGCAGCATGCTGTTCCATTATGAATACTTCAACGAGGCCAGAGCTTTCGACAAGGACTCGGTGGGCTGGATGGTGATTCAGGTGGAAGACCCCGATGAGTCTGCTGTCGTAGCCGACCGCGTGGACGCGTTGTTCGTGAATTCGCCTGCGGAAACCAAAACCAGTACCGAAAAAGCGTTTATGCAATCCTTCCTGAATCAATTTGGGGATATAGCTACCATTACCACCCTGATTCTGGGCGCGGTGTTTTTCACCATGTTGCTGGTGGCCGGCAATACCATGTCGCAAGCAGTGCGTGAACGGATTCCGGAAATGGCGATTCTGAAAACCCTGGGTTTTTCCAATCAGTCGGTGCTGGGGATGATTCTCGCCGAGTCGGTATTGATGGCACTGTTGGGCGGTTTGCTCGGCCTGGTATTGGCCTGGCTGATGATCCAAGGCGCTGCTGAAGCGCTGGCAAGCGTTCTGCCCGGCTTTAGCATGCCGAATGAAGTGTGGCTGCAGGGTTTGGTGGCGATTGTGGCCTTGGGAATCCTCACTGGGCTATTTCCGGCCTTGCAGGGCATGCGCCTGAACATTGTAACCGCTCTGGGGAGACGCTGATCATGAATGCACTGACTCAAATATTTAGCGTGTGTTCGATGAACATTCGCAATCTACCTCAGCGATTGGGCTCCTCCTCAGTTGCAATTTTCGGGGTGGCCTGTGTGGTGGGGGTGTTTATCGGCGTGCTGTCGATGGCCACCGGCTTTCAGCGCACCATGACCATGGCCGGCGCCGATGATATGGCCATCGTGATGCGCTCTGGTGCCACCTCGGAGATGAGCAGCGGCCTGGGGTTCGAGGAAACTCAATTAGTAGCGCAGCAGCCAGGGGTGCTCAAGCGCGATGGCGAGCCGGTCAGCTCGGCTGAGCTGTTCGTGATTGTCGACATTCCCAAAAAAGCCACCGGTACCAGCGCCAATGTGCCGCTGCGCGGGGTGCAGCAAGGCGCCTTTGAGGTACGCGACAATATAGAGATCGTCGAGGGCCGCAATTTCGAGCCCGGGCGCAATGAGTTGATTGTCGGTCGCGGGGCCCAGCATCAGTTCGCCGGCCTGGATATTGGCTCGACCGTGCGCCTGGGGCAAACCGAGTGGGAGGTAGTGGGGGTGTTCAGCACCGGTGGCGGTTCCGAGGAGTCGGAACTTTGGGGTGATGCCCGCACTGTCCAGTCGGCCTACCGGCGCGGCAACAGCTTCCAGAGTGTGCGCCTCAAACTGCAATCCGAATCGGCCTTGGAAGAGTTGGAAGCGGCGATCGACGCCGACCCGCGTTTGGATCTGGATGTTCAGCGTGAGTCAGAGTATATGGCAGCTCAGGCTGAAACCTTGAGCACCTTTATCAAAGCCATCGGCTATCCGCTCGCGATACTGATGTCGCTGGGGGCCATCTTCGGAGCCATCAACACCATGTACGCCTCGGTGTCGGCCCGCTCCCGCGAGATCGCCACCCTGCGCGCTATCGGTTTTGGCGCTTTTCCGGTCGCGGTCTCAACGTTAATAGAATCCCTTCTCCTGTCGGTAATCGGCGGCCTGATAGGCGCGGCCGTAGTGTTTTTGATTTTCAACGGCTATACGGTTTCCACCATCAACGGTGCCAGTTTCAGTCAGGTGGTATTCGACTTCGCGGTCACCGGCGATCTGTTGGTACAAGGCATAGTCGCGGCAGTAATCATCGGCCTGATCGGCGGTTTCTTCCCCGCACTGCGCGCCGCCCGCCTGCCGGTAGCCACGGCGTTGCGGGAAACCTGATCGTAACCCTCAAAACTTTTCAATGAGTTGTAGCATGTTGCCCCGGTTCTGCCGGGGCTTTTTTTATGTCCAGGGATGGACGGGCCGAAAAATTGCTCCTGCATTTTCGGCACTACCGCCATCCCTGGCGGGCGT
>CAZKCY010000426.1:0-2518 GCA_964551155.1 uncultured Marinimicrobium sp.
GCTGTGGAGTCTCCCTACACTGACCGGTAATGTCATTCGCGGCTCGCTACGGGGCGCGTGGCTGGCCTGTCACCTGGCCGCGCTGATTCCCGCCGTCCTGTTCGCTGGGTACATCGAGTCGCGGCGCATCTAACCTCATAATCTCGTCACCCAGGCGAACACCGATTGGAAAAACATGGGGCCGCGACTTATGGTTACAAAGGGTGGGGCAATCGCCAGCCGTTGTCGCCACCGCCAGCCCCCCAAAGAAGGAGTATCCCCATGTCATCTCCCAAAGACCTGCCGTCCGGCGCCGGCCAAATCGCCGAGCGATATCCCGACGTCTGGAAAGCGTACGCGGACCTGGGCAAGGCCTGCGCGAATACCGGTCCATTGGACGATCAAACCCGTCGCCTGATCAAGCTGGCGCTGGCCGTTGGAACCGGTTCGGAGGGGGCCGTCCACTCCCATACTCGGCGAGCGTTGCAGGAGGGCGTCGAGCCGCAGGCACTGAAGCAACTAGCGCTACTGGCCGTGCCCACGCTTGGATTCCCAGCCGCGGTAGCGGCATTGACCTGGATAGAGGACATCACCGATGCGTCACAGTGATTTTCTGACGTAGAGTTGGCACTCTTATCAAATGAACAGTACTGATGGAGAAAGAATGAAGGATTTGGCCAATAACACGCCGGGCAATGACAATAGGGGTTGCCCCTGCGGCAGTCAAAAGACCTATGAGCGTTGTTGCGGCACCTATCATTCCGGCGAGGCCGCGCCCACACCGGAAGCGTTGATGCGCTCACGATTTAGCGGCTTTGTGCGTAAGCAGACTGAGTATTTACTGGCCACCTGGCATCCTTCGACCCGCCCCAAACACCTGGACTTCGCCGATAGCCCGGAATGGGAAAGTTTGTCGGTTTTAGCGAGTGACGCGAGAGGCGACGATGGATACGTGCACTTCAAGGCGTATTATCGCTCCGGTGAGCAATGGTGCTTTCTAGAGGAACGCTCGGTGTTTGTACGGGAGTCGGGACGCTGGTTTTATGTCAACGGTGATACGCGGGATGGGACTGCCAAACCCGGCCGCAACGATCGCTGCCTGTGTGGCAGTGGGCGGAAGTTCAAGCGGTGTTGTGGTTGAAGGGCGAGCACAGGGACGCCGGGAGGATATCAAATTTAACATAATATACATTATGCGAAGTAATGGTTGTGAGATTTCAAAACTCAATACGCGCACCCGGTCAGCCAACCGGCTGTCCGGAAGCTCGCTTGCCACTCGATGTCCGAGCGCGCTAGCATGATTACGTGCCCGACGCTGATTTTCGATTCTATGGCGACCTCAACGACTTTTTGCCGCCGCATAAGCGGCAAACAAGCGTCGCCTGCGTCTTTGAATCGCACCAGTCGGTTAAACACCTGATCGAATCTCTCGGAATTCCGCACCCGGAAGTCGCCTTGATTATCGTCTGTGGTCGTGTCGTGGACTTCCATTATTTAGTGGTTTCCGGCGACCGGGTCGCCGTCTACCCGGAGGCATACAAGCTGGGTTTTGCGGAGTTTCACCCGCTGCGGCCGCCCTCGCCCGCGAAATTCGTCCTCGACAACCACCTCGGTAGCCTGGCGCGCTATATGCGGCTCGTTGGCCTGGATACCTGTTATCCCACTGCACATGTGCCCGATGCCCGACTGGCGGAAATCGCCGAGGAGGAAAACCGGGTGCTACTTAGCCGGGATCGGCGGTTGCTGATGCGGCGAAACGTTACCCATGGTTACTGCCCGCGCAGCACCGAAGGCTGGCAACAACTACGTGAAGTGATAGCCCGGTTTCGGCTACAGTCGGAGCTTGAGCCGTGGCGCCGCTGTGTGCACTGCAACGGGTTGCTCGAGGCGGTGTCCAAAGAGGCTATCCTTGATCAACTGGAGCCTAAAACCAGGCTGTATTATCGGGAGTTTCGTCGCTGCCGGGGGTGTGGTCACATTTACTGGAAGGGCTCCCATTTTAAGAAGCTAGAGCGCTCTCTAGAGAGACTGGTCGACTAATACCAGCACCCTATACGATGCACTCAGTATGCGGAAATTTGTGTCACATATGGGTCAGTCAGCTTTTCCGTGTGCCGCGCAGTGCCGCGACATTGTAAATGGGGACCCACACCAGCGCGATGTACCAACCATAACCGTAACTTTCGATTAGGCCAATGAAAAAGCTGCGCCAGCTTATCCATTCGAACCCGGGCAGCAGTGCCTGCCAGGCGGAATACATAGCGTGCTGCGGAAACAGCAGGTCGAAAGTGACACACAGTGTGAAACTCAGTGCCAAAAACAGGCTGTTGGCGTGCCCTACCGCCACCAGAGAAATACCTTGTTTCATGCGGCGCCTCCATTGTGATTCGATGATTCATCAATGTATCGATAAGGAGCGACTTCAAACTTATCCAGACAGTCGTGGCTGCAGAAATGGTACTCCACTCCTTTGTGAACCTTGCTGTACCCTGTGCCGGGCGACACGGGCATATTGCAAACCGGATCCCGCTCAGTCGTC
>CAZKCY010000427.1:0-1080 GCA_964551155.1 uncultured Marinimicrobium sp.
TTTGGCAATGCAGCAATCCGGTGAGAATTTCAGCGATTTTCTCTGGCAGTTTGTTGGCGGAGCGCCGATTCAGAATGCCTGGACCAAGCTGTCGGAAGTGCCGGTTTCCACCACTGAATCCGAGGCTATGAGCCGGGCGCTGAAAAAACGCGGATTCAACTTTGTCGGTCCCACCATCTGCTATGCTTTTATGCAGGCTACCGGCATGGTCAACGATCATTTATTGACCTGTTTTCGCCACCGGGAATGTGCCCAAGGCAGCGAGCTTTCCCGAAGTCGAAAAGCGTGATTTAATAGTCAATCGGAATATAAGACTGTTTAAAACCAATCAAATCAGCCTATAGAAAAGAGCCTTTATGAATAACTTATCCCGTCGCAAATTCCTGTTGGGCAGCGCTGCCCTCGCCTCTCTCGCCAGCCTTCAGGGCTGCGCCATTAACCGAGCTGCCGCCAGCACAGGACTGGCCGATATTTACAAAAACGACTTTCTGATTGGCACTGCGATCAGTAACCAGACCCTGGCCACCCAGAATCAGACGCTGTTGGATTTGATCAGCCGCGAATTCAATGCCATTACCGCCGAAAACTGCATGAAGGCCGGCCTGATCCAGCCCACGCTGGGCGACTGGCAGTGGGAGCTGGCCGACCGGTTCGTAGAATACGGCGTGAAACACAATATGGAAATCGTCGGCCATACCCTGGTCTGGCACTCTCAGCCAACCGCCGATATGTTCGTTGACGAGGCCGGTGAGCGAGTTTCCCGGGAAGAGCTAATGCTGCGCATGGAAACTCACATCAAAGCCGTTATGGGCCGCTACGGCGATAAAATCGGCATGTGGGATGTGGTCAACGAAGCCATCGACGAAGACAAAGGCTGGCGCAAGAGCCCCTGGTACGAAATCATCGGCCCCGAGTTCATGGAGCAGGCCTTCCGCATGGCCCACGAGATGAACCCCAACGCCCATCTGATGTACAACGATTACAACATGCACAACCCGGGCAAGCGCAAGTTTCTGGTCGACATACTCAAAGACTACAAACAGCGCGGCGTGCCGATTCATGGCGTCGGCATGCAGGGGC
>CAZKCY010000427.1:1090-2517 GCA_964551155.1 uncultured Marinimicrobium sp.
CCGGACTTGAACGAGTTCGAGGCCAGTATCGAAGCCTATGCCGAGCAGGGTATGAAGGTGCACATCACCGAACTGGAAGTGGATGTACTGCCGGCCGCCTGGGAGCACATGGGCGCCGAAATCTCCACTGAGTTCGCCTACTCCGAGGAACTCAACCCCTTTGCCGACGGCCTGCCTACCGAAGTGCAGGAGCAGCTGACCGAGCGCTATGTGGAGCTGTTCAAGCTGTTCATCAAACACCGGGACAAGATCGCCCGGGTTACCACTTGGGGCACCCACGACGCCGAATCCTGGAAAAACGATTTCCCGGTTCGCGGTCGCACCAACTACCCGCTGCTGTTTAACCGCGACCTGGAGCCTAAGCCCGCTTATTATGCGGTGGCTAACCTAAGACGCTAAAAAGAGCGCGGCCGTCGAAATACGACGGCCGCAACTCTAGCGCCCTGCTTTACCTTCCCTTACACTCCAATTCTCTTTGTAATTGTCACCCCCACCGGCTCTTGCTACCCTTATACAATCATTCCGGATTCATCACCAGGAGGTCGATCCCATGGCTATTGCCGCCCGTTTGTCTCGATTAATGGCGCTTTTCGCGCTCGGCGCTTGCGCCGCCGCTGCCCAAGCCCAAGAAGTCATTGAGGCGGATTCCGCCACCACCAAATTGCGTATCGTCACTGTGACCGAGGGTTTGACTCACCCCTGGGGCCTGACGTTCCTGCCCGATGGCCGAATGCTGGTCACCGAGCGCTCAGGCGAAATGCGTCTAGTGACGCCCGAGGGTGAAAAAGGACCGGCTCTGCAAGGCCTGCCAGAAATCGTCAGCCGAAACCAGGGCGGCTTGCTGGATGTGACGGTGGACCCCAACTTTGAACAGAATCAGTGGGTATATTTTGCATTTTCCGAGCCGGGCGAGGGCGGCACCAGCGGCACTTCGGTAGCCCGGGGCATGCTTGGCGACAATCAGCTCAACGATGTAAAAATCATTTTCGCCCAGAAGCCCAAAGTTAAAAGCAACGGCCACTTCGGCTCACGCCTGGTCTTCAAAGACGACGGCACCTTGTTCATTACCATGGGCGATCGTCAGCAGGATCACGAGAAACTCTACCCCCAGAAGCTCGATAGCCATATAGGCACAGTGGCGAGGATTCATGCAGACGGCAGCGTTCCCAGCGACAATCCATTTGTCGAAGATAAAAACGCTTTGCCGGAAATCTGGTCCTACGGTCATCGCAATATCCAAGGTGCCGATCTGCATCCGGAAACTCGCGAGCTATGGACCGGCGAGCACGGCCCTCAAGGTGGCGACGAGATCAACATTACTCTGCCCGGCAAAAATTATGGCTGGCCGGTAATCACCTACGGCGAACAATACGGCGGCGGTCCCATTCTCAAAGGCATCACTCACAAGGAAGGCATGGAGCAGCCGA
>CAZKCY010000428.1:0-2515 GCA_964551155.1 uncultured Marinimicrobium sp.
GCTCGCCCGATGCCTCGTTGACCTCCGGCAGATCCACCTTGCCGGTGGCCATCAGAATGCAGGAGTCGTTGGTGGAGGTATCGCCATCGATGGTAATTCGGTTGAACGACAAATCCGCCGCCTCGCGACTGATTTGCTCCAGCACTGGCTGGGCAATTTTTGCATCGGTGGCCAAATAAGCCAGCATGGTGCCCATATTGGGCTTGATCATGCCGGCGCCTTTGGCGATGCCGTTGAGCGTGATGGTCTGGCCCTGATATTGGATCTGACCGGTAAAGCCTTTGGGGCGGGTATCGGTGGTCATTATGCCGCGCGCCGCATCCTCCCAGTTGGCTTCACTCAATGCTTCCAGACTTTGCGGAATCACCGCTTTGATCTTGTCCACCGGCAGCGGCTCGCCGATCACCCCCGTCGAGAAAGGCAGAACCTGCTCGGCTTTAACGCCGGTTTGCTCGGCAATTGCCGCGCAAGTGGCGCGCGCATCGAGCATGCCCTGCTCGCCGGTACAGGCGTTGGCGTTGCCGGCGTTGATAACTAGATAACGAATCGGTGCCGTCGCCAAATGTTCTTTGCACAAGGTAACCGGTGCGGCGCAAAAGGCGTTGCGGGTAAAGACCCCGGCCGCGGAGCTGCCTTCGGCCAGTTCCATCAGTACCACATCTTTTCGATTGACCCGCTTGATGCCGGCACAGGCGGTGGCCAATTTCACCCCGGATATCGGGGGCATGTCGGGAAAGGGAGAATCACCTACGGCCATAGTTTCAGTTCCTGTTGTTGTTCGTTTATTTAACTCAGCTTGCCATGGCACTGCTTGAACTTTTTGCCCGAGCCACAGGGGCAGGGATCATTGCGGCCCACTTTACGGCCTTCGCGCACGAAGGGCTCGCCGCCCGCCTCGCCTTCGGCCGGTGCTGGGCGCTCGCTTTGCATCGCCGAGACTTCGTCGTGCTTAAGCTGCATCTGCTTTTGCTGGCGCTCGCGTTCTTCGCGCCGCTTGCGCTCCATGGCATCCATTTGCTCGCGGGTAACCGGCTCTACCCGGGCCAGCAGGTGAATCACTTCCCGCTTGATCTTCTCGAGCATACCTTGGAACATGTAGAAAGATTCTTTCTTGTATTCCTGCTTGGGATTCTTCTGGGCGTAGGAGCGCAGGTTGATGCCCTGGCGCAGGTGATCCATATTGGCCAGCTGCTCTTTCCAGGCATTGTCCAGCACCTGCAGCATCACCTGCTTTTCAATCTCATTCATGATGCCGCCAATCCGCTCGCGTTTGGCGTCGTAGTCTCCCTGAGCTTCTGTCTGAAAAATCTCGCGCAGCTTGTCCTCGTCCAGCTTGTCGTCTTCTTCGAGCCATTTGGCGAGTGGCAGCCGCAAACCCAGGTCCTGCTCCAGCTGCTTTTCAAGGCCGGGAACATCCCATTGCTCTTCTAGGCTCTGGGGCGGGATGAAATCGCTGATCAGCTCATCCACCACATCGGTGCGAATTGAGTTGACGGTGTCGGTAATGCTGTCCGCTTCGAGCAGTTCGTTGCGCTGGTTGTAGACGATCTGGCGCTGATCGTTGGCGACATCGTCGAATTCCAGCAACTGTTTGCGGATATCGAAATTGCGCCCTTCGACTTTGCGTTGAGCCTTTTCGATGGCGTTGTTCACCATTCGGTGCTCAATGGCTTCGCCTTTCTCCATGCCAAGAGCCTGCATAAAGCCGCGAATCCGATCGGAAGCAAAGATGCGCATCAGACTGTCTTCCATGGACAGATAGAAACGGGTCAAACCCGGGTCGCCCTGACGCCCTGCCCGGCCTCGCAACTGGTTGTCAATACGCCGGGATTCGTGCCGCTCGGTACCTATGATGTGCAAGCCGCCGGCTTCCATCACCAATTCATGGCGTTTTTTCCACTCCGCCTTGATTTTGTCGATTTGCTCCTGAGTCGGGTTTTCCAGCTTGGCGACTTCGGCTTCCCAGTTACCACCCAGGACAATATCGGTACCGCGACCGGCCATGTTGGTGGCGATGGTTACCGCGCCGGGTCGGCCGGCCTGAGCAATAATTTCGGCTTCCCGTTCGTGGAATTTGGCGTTCAAAACTTCGTGCTTGATACCGGCTTTCTTCAGCCGCTTGGACAACTCCTCGGAGGTTTCAATCGACGCAGTGCCCACTAGGATAGGAGCATTTTTAGCCTGATAGCTTTTGATGTCCTCGCAGATGGCATCGTATTTTTCTTCAACCGTCAAATACACCAGATCGTTCAAATCGACCCGCTTTTTCGGTTTGTTGGTGGGAATAACCACCACGTCCAGCTTGTAGATTTCCCGAAATTCGAAGGCCTCGGTATCGGCGGTGCCGGTCATACCGGAAAGCGTTGGATAGAGACGGAAATAGTTCTGGAAAGTGGTCGAGGCCAAGGTCTGGCTCTCGCGCTGAATCGGCAGCCCTTCTTTGGCTTCGATGGCCTGATGCAGGCCTTCGGACAAACGCCGGCCAGCCATGGTGCGGCCGGTATGCTCATCGATC
>CAZKCY010000429.1:0-2510 GCA_964551155.1 uncultured Marinimicrobium sp.
CCAGTTTTCAACTCGAGGGGCTCAAACCCGATCATGTGGTTTATTTCCGCATCAAGCGACCCTTTGTCAGCACCGACGACATCAGCCTCTGGAGTACCGAAGCCTGGTACACCCTGAACGCTATACCTGAAAACAAGCCGGTCGAGATTAATCCCGACTATCAATTGCATCACAACCAGTTGACCGAAGCTGAACGACAATCCGGCTGGAAGCTCTTGTTCGATGGTGAGTCGCTTGAGGGGCTGCGCAATTACAATTCTGAAACTCTTGGCGAGCGTTGGGTCGTGGACGACGGCACCTTGCACCTAACCGGCAGGCGCGGCGAGGAAGAAGATGGCTGGACTCCGGGCGGCGGCGACGTGGTAATTACTCAAGAACCGGTGAACAACTTTGAACTCTATCTGGAGTGGAAGCTGGAGGAGGGCGGCAACAGCGGCATTATTTACAGCGTCGAGGAAAACCCTTCACTTGAGCACCCCTATCTCTCGGGCCCTGAATATCAATTGCTTGACAATATCCGGCATCCGGACGGCAAAATC
Source organism: uncultured Marinimicrobium sp. (assembly GCA_964551155.1). Lineage (GTDB taxonomy): Bacteria > Pseudomonadota > Gammaproteobacteria > Pseudomonadales > Cellvibrionaceae > CAZKCY01. The sequence continues at coordinate 540 of CAZKCY010000429.1, forward strand.
GAAAAACACCGTGCCGGCGATCTTTACGACTTGATCGAGAGCCGTTTCGTAGCCGTCAATCCTGCCGGTGAATGGAATCGCAGCAGGCTGATACTCCAGCAAGGAAAAATTCAACACTGGCTGAACGGCTACAAAGTGGTGGAAACCGAAATGGGAACTCCGGAATGGGAAGCTCTGATCGAGAATAGCAAATTCGCGGACTGGGAGAGTTTCGCCAAGGATCCAGAAGGTCACATCGTACTTCAGGATCACGGGGACAAGGTCTGGTTTAGAAATATCAAACTCAGACAGCTTTGATGCGAGCGCAAATTTTGACGACGGGGTCGCGTTTTTTAATGACTTCCGCGCCAGCAATGTGTTTTTTTCACAGAGTTGCTTGCAGAAGCTTATTTCTCAGCTAGGCTCACTTTGAGTAGTCGCTCAAACAGTCTTATTTTGGACATTGGATGTTTCCAAAAAATGTTTGAATTGATGCAGCGAAACGCCAGGATTTAATGTTTGACCCTCGGTTGTCGTTCAACAATAAGCAATCCTAAAAAAGGAAGGAGTCGAAACAATGAAAACGCAAAAACTCTTGCCCCTGTCCATCTCTAAAGCATTTCGCAGCCCTGATAGTCAAAGGATCCACAAGCATCCAGTATTTTGGCTAAGCGCTATGGCTGCATTAGCGTTGCACAGCCCCGCCCAGGCACAAGAAACCGCATCTCCATCCAGCCCGCCCCCCGCTGGCATCGAAGAGGTGGTGGTAACCGGTACGCCCGGCGGTACTGAAATTCGCAAGCTAGACGCCAGTTTTGCTATTACCACCATCAGCGCCGAAACCATGAAACTCAAATCGCCCAACAGTACTGCGGATTTGTTGAAATCGGTGCCGGGGGTCTGGGTTGAAAGCTCAGGGGGTATTGCCGGCGCCAACATTTTTGTGCGCGGTTTTCCAAGTGGCGGCGATGCGCCCTTCGTAACCGTGGGGTTGAATGGTATGCCGGTGTTTCCTCCGCCCACGCTATCGTTTCTTGAAAATTCCACTCTGTTCCGTATTGACGAAACCATCGAACGAATGGAGGCCTTGCGGGGCGGTCCCAACCCGGTGTTTTCCAATGGCCAGGTGGGTTTAACCACCAACTTTCTGATGCGCGAAGGCGGTGAAGAAACCGAAGGCACAGTCAAGTACACGACCTCCGACTACGGCCTGCTGCGCGTCGATGGCGTAGTGAGTGGTGAATTGGAGCGCGAGTTCTATTACATGATTGGCGGCTACAGCCGAACCTCTGAAGGTATACGCGATGCCGGTTTTAACTCAGAGGACGGTCAGCAGTTTTCCATCAACCTGACCAAGCTTCTGGACAACGGCAAGATCAACTTCTACAACCGCACCACTGATGATCACGGCACTTGGTACTTACCGGTAGCTTTGCGAGATACCGAAGGCAATCCCACCCATATCGGCAATGACTTCACTTTTGTTGGCCCAGAAAATCGAAATGTCTTGGTGCCTTATAGCGGTCCGGACGGGGAGGGCGGTTCCACCCTCAACTTTGAAACTCGAGACATGGGCAATGGCCGCGGCTGGAAGGGGCACATTACCGGCGGTTCAGTGGAACTGGATCTGGCCAACGGCTGGAGCCTGGTCAATAGATTCAACTTCACCTCGGGCGATGCCGACACCTACGGCTTTGTACCCGATGGTTCCGCCGCGCGCCTCGGAACTTTGACCGGCGGGCAGTCCGCCACCGATGTCGGCGGCAACACCATCGGCGCCGACACCTTGGTACAAAAGTTCGGTGCCTGGGTGGTTGAAAAAGACATCGAAGCTTTCAGCAACGACTTCAGTTTGGCCAAAGAATGGCTCAACTCCAAAGTTACCTTCGGGCTTTACTCTTCGGCGTGGGAGGTCGACGAACACTGGTCCATCGGTAACTCCAAGTGGTATGAAATGAAACAGGGCGGGCAGATGTTAACGCCCGACAGCAT
>CAZKCY010000430.1:0-2502 GCA_964551155.1 uncultured Marinimicrobium sp.
GGTGACCAGGTTGCCACAGTGGTGGAAAGCCTGAGCCAGATTCGCCTGCTCGCGGTCGCCAAAGGTGACTATGCGCACCCCTCGGTATCGGCAGAGCACGCCCATCACTTTCTCGCCCAAGTGATGGCCATGAACCTTGATCTCGTGGTCGGCGATCTGCAAGAAAGCGACCGGTTGCGGCCCGATCGGCTCGGCTTTGCGGTCCAGGCGTTGTATCGCTACCTGCTTCGACACCTGGGCTATCAGGATCTTCTGCAGCATCTTGTCGACGAGGTCTGGAGGATTCTGGCGCAGCGCCCGGTGCAGGTTGATGGGGTCAAACACATGGTGACCCAGATTTCCACCTGCCTTCACAATCCAGAGGCCATGGCCGGCGAGGTGGGTGAGGATGCGCTGCAGCTGATCAACGCGGTATTCAGCCCCACCGAGGGTTGTCGCGAGGATCCCGGCTTTGAGCTCTACGCCGAGCGGCTGGCGAACATGGACGAGGCGGCACTGCTGCGGGAGGCCGTAGGCTTTGCGCAAGCGATGCACAGCACCGGCTTGGTGTCGCCTTATATGCCCGGGTTTATCCGTTACCTGCGCGAGCGCTGGAATGAGCTGATACCTACGGCGCTGGGCCTAAGTTACACCGGGGCGGATGCATTTCATTGTTACCCGGCCTTGATTCACAAGCTGATAGACGAAGCGCTGTTTCCCGAAACCAGCCAGGCCGCTTACGGCCTTGCGATGATGCTCGAGCGAGGCATTTTGTACTCGCCCGCGGTGGCGCCGTCCCTTTGGCGTCAAATACGACTGAGTTTGTGCGATACCGCAGCCCAGAAGATCATTGCGGTTTACGGTGACGCTCGCTCGCCGGAGTGCTTTTTACTCGCCGATGTTCTCAATGTGCTCGGCCGCCCCTTGGGAGTGGGGCAGGGCAATTACCCTACCTGTCAGTCGACCCGCGCCTTATCCATGTGGGCTTTTAATATGCCGGCTGAACTGCTCAGAATGGTCGCCTGGGCGGCGCGCGATGACGAGATAGTGATGCGTTTCGAAGGCGAGAGCATATCCTCCCGCAATCTCGGCGCGGGCCTGGCCGCCGAGCCACCCGTGGATGTGGACGCGGTGTCCCTCCTTACCGTGCCGCATCTGGATCGCATTTACTTTGAAATGGGGCGGCGCAGCGCCGGGCGCGGGGAAGATCCGCACAAATGGGTCAACGCCGAATTCCACGGCGATCATGTGGGTCATGGGTTTCGCATAGCGGTCGATGTATTTACCGGCGGCTTGAAAGATTTCGAGGGTTTTATTCGGGACTTTTACGCGGCTTATCACCCTTTCTACAACGGTAATATTCCGGTAATTAACCCGCAGCCGGCGGGAATAGCGGTCACCGACAGCGCTTCGCGCTTTCTCGGTTGGCACGCAATCACCATCCAGCGCCTCGCGCTCGGCCCGAATCAGGAAATGCGTCTATACTTCTTTAATCCCAACAATGATAGTGGTCAGAACTGGGGGCAGGGAATTGTCACATCCACCCAAGGCAATGGCGAGCTCTACGGAGAAGCCTCGCTGCCGGTTGCCCAGTTTGCATCGCGGTTATACGTCTTTCACTACGACCCACTCGAAAAAGGCGATCCGGCCGGTGTTCCAGCCAGCGAAGTGGAGTTGGCCATGGGTTTGGCCAGGGATAGTTGGGCATCGGGACGATAGTGCCAGAAATGTCCTAAGCTTGAAATAGACACGACGGTAGACAATCGAGCGTCAATTTTTATTACCAACGCAACAGGAGAGTGTCATATGTCGAAGTCATCGGAAACTCTAACCAAGGACGTTTCAGGCTGGACTGATCCGACCTTGGATTCGGTCAAAGGTACGGAGACGCCAAAAGACCCCAACAAGGGTTATATCGCCCTTTTGGGTTGGAGCATCAATGCCATCAAGGCTGCGCAAAAATTTGATCGCCGCTACGTAGTGGTTGCCCCCGACTGGGCCGCCGATTTCTGCGAAGCCAACAATATTCCCTATATTGCCTGGGATTTTGTGCGCCTGAATGATCGCTCTCTCGAAATTGCGGAGCGGCTCAAAAAAGAGGGCGTTGATGTGGCCATACCCCTATTTGAGGAAACCGTTGAGTGGTCTGGTGCAATCAACTCCGTTTTGATGGACAACCCCCGGATGTACGGTCAGTCCATTCTATTTCGGGATAAAGCATTGATGAAACGCCGTGCCCAGCTGGGTGGTATTCGCGTGGGGATCTTCGAGGAAGCCCACGAGAAGGAGGACATCATCCGCTTTATGAAGCGGGTCAATCAGACCTTGCTCAAGCTCGATGGCGACCCGGATGACCCGATTCACGTCAAGGCTTTCGACAAGGCAGGCTGCCTGGGCCATCGGATGATCCGCAAGATAGAAGAAATCGACGCCATTCCCGCCGAAGAGTATCCGCTGCTGATGGAAAGCCACCTGGACGGCTGGGAGTTTGCTGTCGAGGCCTGGATCCATGACGGCAAGATC
>CAZKCY010000431.1:0-2489 GCA_964551155.1 uncultured Marinimicrobium sp.
CTGTCAAGAAAAAGGTTAGGGCAAGGTTGTTGGTCTCCTGGGAGTTCTTTCCCATTTTCACCCGCTGAAGCATATTCAGCGGGTTTTTTTATCAGTACTTTTGGGAAGGTGTTTTTAAGCCTAGTTGGTCTGCTCAAAATTATTCAAAACGAGCCCAGACCGGACAATGATCCGAAGGTCTCTCCATGGCCCGGATGTCGTAGTCGATGCCTACATCGGTGCAGCGATTGAGTAGCTTGGTGGTCGCCAGAATCAGGTCGATGCGCAGGCCTCGGCGTGGGTCATCTTCAAAGCCCTTGCTTCGGTAGTCAAACCAGCTGAATACATCGTCGGCTTCCGGCTTGCATTCCCGATAAGTGTCTCTTAAGCCCCAATCCAGTAATTCTTGCAGCCACTCCCGCTCCTCGGGAAGAAAGCTGCATTTGCCTTCGCGCAACCAGCGTTTGCGATTTTGTTCGCCTATACCAATATCTTTGTCTTGGTGAGAAATATTCATATCGCCCATCAACAGTATCTGTTGCTGAACATTGCATTCCTCGTCCAAAAATTTCAGTAAGTCTTTATAGTATTTTTCTTTAGCTGGAAATTTGGTTGGGTGGTCGCGGTTTTCGCCTTGAGGGAAGTAGCCGTTGAAAACTCTTATCTCACCGCCAAGGGGTGAATCGAAGACGCCGCCAATGAAACGACGCTGGGCTATCTCGTTATCACTGGAAAAGCCCTTGAAGACCTTTTTGAAAGGGTGTTTAGACAGTAGCGCAACTCCGTAATGAGTCTTCTGGCCGTGGAAATGCACCTCGTAGCCTAAGTCGGCAATGGCTTGTTCGGGGAAGTCGGGATCGTTGACTTTAGTTTCCTGTAGACCTATGAAATCGGGCTTATGTTTTTCGACGACCGCTTCGAGCTGATGTAGGCGAGTGCGGATGCTGTTGACGTTAAAAGATACGGCAAGCATGGATTCAGTCCTTTCTAGTGAAACAAAAAAGCTCCGGCCATTATCAATGGCCGGAGCTTTTTTTGGGATTAAAAATTAGCGACTTGTTTCTTGGAGCGCTGTTCCAGCTGTTCGAGAAAATCGATTAAGGCATAGCCGGCGGCATTAAGGAATGGATCTTTTTCAGGCTCGAGTTCGGTAGTGTGCTTAGTAGCCAATTCAACCTCGTCCTTTTCGCCTTCCGTTTCGTCTTCTTCCCGAATGGCCGCGTAGTTTTCGTAAGCAGCTAATCCTTTGGCGCGTCTGCGCTCATTTTCCAGCTCTAGCATACGTTGCTCCAGCGCTTCCTGTTCGGCTAGTCGAGTTTCTTTGTTAAGAGAAACTTGCGAGTCGTCACTTGTCTCTTCCAGTAGTGCCCGTTGTTTGGCGAGGAAGGTTAAATCCGGGTCTTTCTCGACTCGGCGTTGATGGCGCTCTTGCAAGGTTGGGAGCAAGGCTTCTATATCAAAGTATTCGGCATGAGGCACGGCATGAATCTTATCCCAGGGGAGTGCGTGCTCGTAGCTGCTTTCGCCCACTTCGCTGGGGTTTACCATGCTGGGCAACTCCAGATCGGGAACCACGCCTCTGTGCTGGGTGCTGTCTCCGGAAATTCGATAGAACTTGGACTCGGTGATTTTCAGCTGACCCTCCTCCAGAGGAAGTAGCGATTGCACAGAGCCTTTTCCGAAAGTAGGGCTGCCGACGATTAGTCCGCGTCCATAGTCTTGAATGGCGCCAGCAAAAATCTCTGAGGCCGAGGCGCTCAAACGATCCACCAGTACCACAATCGGGCCTCTATAAGCGGCGCGTGAATGGGACCGGTAGTTGCGCGAGATCAGCTCACTGGTCTGGCGAATTTGAACGACAGGTCCTTGATCGACAAACAGATCGGTCAGTGTGGTTGCCTCTTGCAATGAGCCGCCGCCATTACTGCGCAAATCGATAATAATGCCGTCCACTCGCTGCTTTTCGAGCTTCTCTAGGAGCTTGTAAACATCGCGGGTGGTGCTTTTGTAGTCGGGGTCGCGCGCTCGGTAGGCTTCGAAGTCCATATAGAATGTCGGCACTTTAATAACACCCAGCTTGTAAATCTCACTGCCGTTGCTAAGTTCAAATACCGCCTCCTGGGCCGCCTGTTCTTCTAGCTTCACCTTATCCCGTTTGATTTGAATCACCTTGGTTGTGCTATTCGCCGCCGCATTAGCGGCTAGGATTTCCAGGCGCACTATAGTGTCCTTGGGGCCCCTGATCTGCTCTACGACTTCGTCCAAGCGCATGCCAACAATGTCGAGCATTTCGCCTTCTTCACCTTGACCAACAGCGATGATTCTGTCGGCGGGTTTAAGTTGGCCCTGCTTGTCGGCCGGGCCGGCGGGTACCAGGCGCATGACCTTGGTGTATTCATCTTCGGTTTGCAGAACCGCACCTATACCCTCCAGGGAGAGCGACATATTGATGTTGAAGTTCTCCAGCGTTCGCGGCGACAAATAGTTGGTGTGGGGGTCATACAGCATGG
>CAZKCY010000432.1:0-870 GCA_964551155.1 uncultured Marinimicrobium sp.
CGCCGCCATCGCCCTGGCCGCCACCGTCTGCTATTGGTTATGAGTCTGGAGCCTAAGATGGAAAATCTTGTCAACAATCCGTTCGTTTACCTAGCGATGGTTGTCTTAGGTATCATGCTGTTTGGCCTGGCCATATGGTCTGTCGCTGCGGGGCGCCCGTATCGCCGCGAGCAGCCCCGCGCATGGATTACACAACATTTCCACGGGCCGGTGATAGTACGCCCGACAAACCACGATGTCGGCGTTGGTCCGACATAATATAATCTACCCGTCTGGTGTTGATGGGCCGTCAAATGACAATCTCAGCCTGACTGCGGGTGCATAGATGTAAACAGATCGCGTGCGCGATCCGCCATAATCTCACGCATATTTGCAGCGGCCTCGTCAGAATACGGCGGTGTAAGACGGAAGTTTTGTACGTCCTGAAGTATCGTATGCATACAGTCATGTAAAAACTCCTGTGGATGGTCATAATTTTGAGAAATATACATGTAAAGGCGGCCAACCATTAGCTCCATAACATAAAGTTGGCCTCGAAGATCGATTACGTAGTTGTGGAGTTCGGTTTGGCTCATCGGGCCACGTTCAGGCATTCTCGCACCTCCTTGTAACCGTCTAACACAGACGGCTTTTTAAGTGTAGCGCGTAATTGCTGACGTGTCAGGCCAGATATACAGGCGCAGCCACCCGCCAATGCGCTGACGGGAGAGATGGTCGCTACCGATCTTTCCAATGTTTCTTATTCCGTCCGGGTCTTGCCCTTCAAAGGCCCATTTTGCATAGATCCTAGAGAGCGGTGCCTCAGATACAGAGTGGGTCTTGCCCGCGCGAGCGGCAGAACCGCGTCGGGGCCAGACCGGATAAACCTGT
>CAZKCY010000432.1:880-2486 GCA_964551155.1 uncultured Marinimicrobium sp.
CTTCCTGCTGCAGCGTCGAGGTGATGAAGGGCGCTGCGGGATTGCGGTGAGGGGCGCTAGATGTAGGACGGACAGCACAAAATATGGACTCGCGTGCCCGTTTAGTGGTAATAGTGTCCTCGCTATGAGCGCGCCGCGAGCGATTAGCAATAGCCGGCACCCCGAAATCGACCTCGATAAGGGGTTTGGGGCCTTTCCGCGCCGTCCTGCACCCGCTGAAATCATGGAAATCGTTGATTTCGTCAAGCAAACGGGTTGTCCCGAGCTGCATCCGTATGTGTGTTTGGCGCGACCAAACCTGGAAGCCGAACATATAATTGTAGCATTACTGGACATACAGCGCACGGCACGCGGTTACGATTGTTTTGCGTGGTGTTCGATCTGCCAGACATGGAAGTTCTTGGACGGCAGGTTGATCTACACACCTTCCGAAGGAACCTTGCGGCCCATCGGTCATCGGTGCGCCCGCAAGCACTTCGGCGTGCAGCTTTGGCGTGATATGGAAACCCGCCACAAGCAAGAGGTCAGTAAGCACGAGGCAGACGCTTTCCTTATCGAGACGCTGCCCCGCATTCACAATCGGATTGAGAAGCTGGAAGAGTATCTACCGCTCACAAAGGGCATGGAGCTTGCTCATAAACGCCTGTTTCGCGACGCCCCGGCCCTCGGGGACGCACTTGCGCGCGCTGCTAGGGAGGAGGGAGGCGCTCTCGTTGTCGTCACCAGCGGTGGAGAGGATAGCGGCGGACCTTCGGGACATCGCACGTCGGCTGGCGGGAGCAGCGACTATCGAGTAGAGCGGGTTGCACAGCTCCGGGGCCGCAGCTTCCTGACAAAGAATTTCGCCCCGGCTCGCCAATTAAGAAGCCTCATTGCTAATCTCGAAAAGTACGACTTCGGGACCACTGAGGACGAAGTAGCTTCACGCGCCGCACAACTGGAGGATCGCGGAGAGGTGCAGAGGGCGGCGGGCGACCTTGGCAAGCTACTAAGGCAGGCGAAACGCCTCACTGAGAAGCTGATCGACGCGGCGCGCTTCCTGACCGAACCGAACTTCCGAGAGCTGGAGCGATGGCTCAACGATCCTCGCTGTCCTTGCTTCAGCCAGGCGGAATTGAAGGGGCGCAGGCTGTTGGTGCGTGATAAGGGGCGGACGGCGACCTTTCTGGACCCTGTGTCGCAGCCAGCAAATCTCGACACTGAGCGCATTAAACAGGGACACTGAGAAACTTCAATTCCACGAGGACGGAACATGGCTAGCCGCTCTGAGCGATTTCAGGACGATCTGCTTATTGCCTTGGTGAAGACCAGCTCAGGTGTCAATGACGGCTATTTAGACCCTAAAGAAGTGGCGAACCAGGCTGGCTTGCAGTATCCACCTGGCTTAATCTTCGAAGCTGTCACAGACCTTGAGGCGCGTGGATATGTGAACATGTTTCCCTCTATACATTCCGGTGGCCCTGATGACGGACTGAAAGTTGGTATAACAAGTGTTGGCTGGGATGCCGCAGAAGAAATTGAGAAAAAGCGGCAAGAAGTTGGCCAGGAGGTAGAATCCGAAGCTGAGAAGTTAATTAGAATCGACCGTGACTCTACTGAGTACATC
>CAZKCY010000433.1:0-2483 GCA_964551155.1 uncultured Marinimicrobium sp.
GCCGGGGTGCTCTCGGTGGCCATAGGTTTTGCCTCCCAGACCTCGGCGTCCAACCTGATCAGCGGCCTGTTTTTGGTGGGGGAAAAGCCGTTTCAGCTCGGCGACATAATCCGAGTCGGCAACAACACCACCGGTGAGGTGCTCTCGATCGATCTGCTTTCGGTCAAGCTTCGCACCTACGACAACCTGTTCGTGCGCATACCCAACGAGAGCCTAATAAAAACCGAAATGACCAACCTGACCCGCTTTCCGATCCGACGCTTTGACTTGCTGATTGGCGTCGCCTACCGGGAGGAAATCGGCAAGGTGCGGGACGTGCTTATGCAAGTCGCGCAAAATAACCCTTTGTGTATGGAAGAGCCTGAGCCTATGTTTCTGTTCACCGGCTTTGGCGAGTCCTCGCTCAATATCCAGTTCTCGGTCTGGGGCAAGCGGGAGGACTTTAGGGAGTTGCGCAACACGGTGTACGAAGACGTGAAAAAGGCCTTCGACGAAGCTGGCATCGAAATACCATTCCCCCACCGCACACTATATAGCGGCAGCGAGACCGAGCCCTTTCCGATTCGGATTGTGAACAGCGAATCCGCAAACCCAGACAACCCCCAAATTTCTTAAAGCTCTTAGGTCTTCTATTGACAACCGATTCCCCACATGGGAATCTGGTTGTCAAAAAAGGAGCCTAATTATGAACAGCAGTCCCGCCAATCTGCTCACCGAAGTCATGCTGCTGGTGTTCAAACTCAATGGCCAGCTGGCCAAAAGCGGCGATCAAAAGGTCGCTCATCTGGGGCTGACCAGCGCCCGCTGGCAAACCCTGGGCGCTATCGCCTTATCACCCAATCCCAAAACCGCGCCTCAGTTGGCCCGTAAAATGGCTGTTAGCCGCCAGGGCGCCCAGAAGCAGCTGAATCTTCTGGCGCAGGACGGGCTGATCGAGCAGAAAAGCAATCCCCGCAATCTTCGCTCGCCGTTTTATCAGCTGACTGAAAAAGGCGCCGAAACTTACGCCCAGACCGGAGCAATACAAGCGGACTGGGCGCAAGGGCTCACCGAAAATCTCGACCCGGAGCAGCTGGATGCCGCTCGGCGGTTGTTGAAGAAACTGAGCCGGGAGTTGGAAAACGAAGGAGGAGTGTGAAGAGAAAAGGGAAATTGTAGATACCATCTGTCCCTACGGTTCTCAATGGGTTTTTACGTTACCCATTGAGGATCGTAGCCTTGCTGGTGCTTGAGAACCCCGTGGGCCAACTGCACCAGTTTTCTCATTGCCGCGCCCAAGGCGCTCATCTTTGCTTTGCCCCTGGCGAGCAGACGCTCGTAATGCGTTCTGATATGGGCATTGTGCTGAATCGCGACAATGGCGCCCATATAGAGCTTGGCGCGCAGCCGCCCGGAGCCGGCCTTACTCATGACCGGTCGCTTGCGAACCGAGCTCCCAGACTCTCGCATCAGCGGTACGAGACCCACGAACGCCGCCGGCTCACTGGCTTGGCGGAAGTCGCGGCTTCGAAGCATCGCAGTCAGTTCCGAGGACAGGACCCGACCGATGCCCGGTATTGTTCGCAGTAACTCCCGGTCGTTCTTAAGATCGGGGTGATTGTCGAAGTGATCATCGACTTGTTTCTCCAGCCGCTTGCGCTCTTCCTCCAGTGCCTTGATCACCTTGCGGATAGACTCCTGGACAGTAGCTGAAGCGTCTTGGACCTCAGCCTTCTCCTGGCGATTGTACTCACGCCGAATATCGGTATCGAGCGCCTGCAGGCGACTTAACAGCGCTTTCAGAAGCCGGACTTTCTCCGGCTCGGGCTGCCAAGGGCGGTGCTGACGGCTGTGAAGAAAGCGGGCCAGAACCACGCTATCTCGCTTGTCCGTTTTCGAGCGTGTGCCCAGGCTTTTGCCAAACTCGCTGACTCGATGCGGGTTAGCAACAAAGACCTGGAAACCGTCTTCATGGAGCGCGTAGGCCAGCGCTTCGTGATACACGCCCGTCGCCTCCATCATGACCTGAGTTTCCTCTGACGCTTCGTCGGTCTGCTTACCCAGCCACTGAATCAGCTCCCGGAATGAGGGTTTATCGTTCTTGAACACGCGGGTTTTGATTTTGACGGTGTCGGCGTCCTTGAGCCAGCACACGTCCAACTTGTTCTTGCTTACGTCGATGCCAATGATTGCTGTCATATCGTCATCTCGCCTTGTACATTCAGTCTCACTGGGCGGGCCAGGGACTCGGATACCATTCAGAGTGTCGATAAATGAGGAAGCCGGGTTACATCTACGTCACAGGGTCTAAGCCCTCAGGGTGGGCGCTATATACCCGGCTCCCGGATGAGCTCTGGTAGCTAGCCAGAACTCAGAGACAGATACAAGGGTGGGCACTGCCCACCATTTTGCTCAAAATTCAGTAACCTTAGCTTATTGGCACCGAATGGTCAGTAGGCGTTGGGTTGGGGGCTCGGAGACCGTCACCGACAGGATGTCGGTGG
>CAZKCY010000434.1:0-1461 GCA_964551155.1 uncultured Marinimicrobium sp.
AGGATAACCAGGTCCAAGTGCTGGCAAGTAATTGCGTGAACCCGGCCAACGAATGGGTGACCCTCGCCGCACTCTCATGGATGCGAGCGATACGTGTGTTCGACGGCGTAACCCCATTGCAACTGACCTTGCTGGTCTTAGCTGGACTCATAGGAGGCGTCGTTCGCGGTTACAGCGGTTTCGGATTTGCTCTGACTGCTGTACCGGTGCTCAACCTCGGCTTTCCACCCTCTCTAACGGTCCCCTCCGTCTTGATAATAGAACTGGCAGTTGGCTTGTTCACCGTTCGGGGCGAACGGATGCATCTGAGTTGGCGATTTCTAGGGCTCTTGCTTTGTGGCACCATCGTTGGCACGCCCTTGGGCGTGGTTTTGCTTGCCCAGAGTCCGGCAGAAGCAACGCGCATTGCAGTTGCTGCCGTTGCACTTGTTGCGGCTTTCTTGCTTTGGCGTCGACCGCAGCTACCTGGTCTTGGAAGCAGGTGGGCGCTTGTTGGAGGCGGACTTCTGTCCGGCGTTCTCAACGGTGGTACTGCATTGAGCGGGCCGCCGGCCATTCTCGTGCTACTCGGATCACCCCTTCCAGAGCAGAATGTCCGAGCCATTCTGATTGCCTTCATTCTCTTTAGCGCAGCACTTGGCGTCGCACTCACGACAGCACTGGGACTACAGAATGCTGCAAGCCTTGCCAGAGCGCTTGCAATGGCACCTGCTGTACTGATTGGCGCGACGGCGGGCGTGCGCTTGTTCAGGCATTTGCCCGCGCGCTTCTACCGGATGAGTAGTCTGACCGTCCTCATGATCGTCTCGACATTCACGCTCGGCTCCATCATCTGGAACCTTGGTCATCAGATGGCCGGCTAGGACAAAGTCACTCTTGGGCGATCGCAGCCAGATCTTGCGGTTTGAGAAGACGCATGCGGCGGCCGGGACGCGCTTCGATTATTCCGTTGCGCCTGAACTTGTCGATTGCGGCAGACACCCACTGGCGTGTGGCACCTACTATGGTTGCCATCTCGTCCTGACTCAAATGCTGCTTGAGTTGGATTTGCGCCGACGGTTGGCGTGCAAAATCGTACTCGCCCATCACGAGGAGGAGGTGGGCGAGCCGCTGGGTGACGGAACGTGTACCAAGCATCTGAAGGACAACGGAATAGCTGCGCCCCTTCGCGACAAGCGCATCAACGAGATTTAGCGCCAATCGAGGAATTGTCTCGGCCAAGCGGCGCAACTGGTCCCCTGGCATTGAGAGGATGACGCAGGGCTCTTGCGTGACCCCCGACCAGATGTGTTCCCCACGCCCGAAGAGTTCAGGTCCGCCAACGAAATTGCCCGGCAGCCAATGCGCAAGCGTGAGCTCGCGCCCATTGGCCCCGACATAATAGGTTCGGACGGTTCCGCTGAGAATAATGAACACGCCGCTGTGGCGTTCACCCTGGCGAAAGAGGTGCACACCCGCGGG
>CAZKCY010000434.1:1471-2482 GCA_964551155.1 uncultured Marinimicrobium sp.
GGACGGCGCCGTGCTCGACTGGAGCCTCTTCCTGCCGGGCGGCCGCCCGCTGAACGAGACCGGATACAGGTTCGGCCTGGGGATGAATGTGCTCGGCGGCGCGCTCGAGGCCGAGCACGAGGGGACGGGCGCAGGTGCCGCGGCCGGGAGCCGCACGCGCGGCTCGTGGCTCGGCGTCTGGCCGGAGCAGGCGTCGCTGCGGCCTGCTCGTTGGGGGCTAGTCCATCGAGCAGACGGAAGTCGAGCGATTGTTCTGCAAGTATCAGGGAGTCACGGTCGAGGGTGGGTTCATCTTCCGCACGCTTGCGATAGGGAATTACTGCCACGGGCTTGGTTTCCTCACCTTGACGACATACGAGATGATATCGCTCTGCGGCGGACTTGGAACCTGCCCTCCAGTCATACCTCCCATGCGCAGACTACACCTTGTCCCTTGGACGATACCGCGTCGACGGACCGTGCAAGCGAGTGATGCCTGGAGCAGTTGCGACTGTTTCGGCGGTCGGCAAATGCTCGGTCACAAAATCTGAGTCACTCCAGCCTGCGGGCTTTCCATTTACACCGCGAAGCTTGCCGTCGATTACGACGGCTTCAATCTGATCGCGATTGTAGGAGCGCACCAGTTCCCATTCAAAATCGATGGCGGGCAGGCATTCAGGTGCTTGTGTATCCAGGACCAGAAAGTCCGCTGCCATTCCGCGAGACAGCTTGCCAGCAGTGTCGCCGAGCCCAGCGGCATCCGCGGCGGCGCTTGTCGCTGCATCAACCCAAGTCCATGCCGCACCACATGAAAAATCCGCCACCGGCATGCCATGCGCCAGCCGCTGGCTAGCTTCGGCGGCAAAAAGGTTCTTGAAGGCATCCTCCGATGTATTATCCGAGCCTATTCCAAAGCGGATGCCACGCTGCGCGTAGCGCAAAGCCGGCGCCACGGCATTGCCCTTCCAGATACTTGCCAGGGGATTGTAGGTGGTTGCTGTCTGGGTAGCGCACTGGATCTCAATTTCTTCT
>CAZKCY010000435.1:0-2475 GCA_964551155.1 uncultured Marinimicrobium sp.
TGTCGCGACTCAGGTCGCCGATGGCGCCCACCGCCAGAGTATTGCCATCGGCCGAAATAGAGACACTGCTGCCAAAGCGCTGTTGAATCGGTGCCCGAGGGGGTTTGTTGGTGTAAGTCAGAGCCGGCTTTAAATAGGCCTCCTGGGTCCAGCTGCCTTCGGAGCGAGTGAACACGTAAGCGGCGCCGGTAGCCGCAGAGCTGTTGTCGCTTTGGCTGCCGTTAACGCCGCGGGCCGCGCTGGCCTCGCCAACCGCACCGACGACCAGTCGATTGCCTTGTTGAGACAGGGCCAAGCTGCTGCCAAACTGATCGAGGGCCTCGGCATTGGATGCTTTGATGTAGCTTTGCTGGCTCCAGCCGGCCTCGCCCAAGGTAAATACATAGACGGCTCCGGCGAAGGGCGCCAAGTTGTTGTCTTGAGTATTGCTGTTTATGCCTCTGCCGGCGCTGGCTTCGCCGATGGCGCTTACCGCCAGAGTCAGGCCATCGCCAGAGAGCGCCAGCCGATAGCCAAAACGGTCACCGGGGTTCAAAGCCACTTCATCGGCCGGATCTTCTTCAGCGGCATCGTCTTCGGTGGTCTCTTCTTCCTCCGCTTCATCGGTGTTGGAAGCCTTGATATAGGCGGTCTGACTCCAGCTGCCCTGGGACCGCGCGAAAGTGTAGACCGCGCCTGAGTTGACCCCGACATTGTTCGATTGGTCGCCGCCGATGCCGGTGGAATTGCCGTCTTCGAGTAGGGCGCTTACCGCCAGGGTGTTGCCATCGTCCGAGAGTGCCAGGTCATAGCCAAACCGGTCGTTGAATCGCACGCGAGTAACGTCTTCGTCATCGGTCACCGGTTGCTCGGTGTTGGAAGCCTTGATATAGGCCTGCTGCTGCCACTGGCCGTTGTCAAGAAAGAACACGTAGACGGCACCTGCGCCGAAAACGCTGTTATTTTCCTGGTCGCCATTGATTCCACGCGCTTTACTGGACTCGCGGTTGGCGCCCACTGCCAGGGTGCGGCCATCGGCCGACAATGCCATGCTCCAGCCAAACCAGTCATGGGCGTTGGTGTTTGAGGCTTTGAAGTAGCCGATGGCGTCGAGCATCACCGAGTCGGTGAACACCGGATTAGACTCTTCGCAGCCACTGTCGTTGCAGGCTTTTACGATATAACTGGCTTCATCCCAATCGTGGCGATGAACGCTAATATGGTCGCTGGCACTGGTTTCGGTAAGAT
Organism: uncultured Marinimicrobium sp.; assembly: GCA_964551155.1. Lineage (GTDB taxonomy): Bacteria > Pseudomonadota > Gammaproteobacteria > Pseudomonadales > Cellvibrionaceae > CAZKCY01. Next base: position 1,228 of record CAZKCY010000435.1, read on the forward strand.
CCTCGCCGATTTGGCTATAACCGCTGCTACCGTCGGGATTTTTGATCAGCTGGTAATAGGTGGCCCCTTCGACGGGGGTCCAGGAAAAATTCAGGGTTTTGGGCTCCGCAGAGCCTACATTAATTTCCGGCCAGACTGCATCTGCAACACTGCTGCTTGAAGAGCTGCTACTGCTACTAGAGGAGCTAGATGTGGATGAGCTGCTACTGCTACTTGGGCCGTTGCCGCTGTCGTCGCTGCCACAGGCGCCCAAAAATAGGAGTGCAGAGAGCAGTGAGGGCAGACAAAAGCTTTTGTGCCGCAGGCGATTGGTTCGAAAGGTGATCATGCAACTTATACCTAGTTGGTAATTTTTAGTGGTCCTGGCGCTTTGGCAGAGATTCCCGAGTCGCGATTCTGTGTGTCTGCAGGCTCGGTGTCAAATAAGGCGGCCATCAATTCTAATAACCTGGCGCCTTCGACCCCGAAGCGGGTGATTATATCCCTTAGTGCTCGGCAGCCGGGCAAATTCTTTGTTTCGGGGGAAGTAATCGGTCAAATGGTGCCCCCAGATTGATTCTCAATTGTTTGTTTTGAATCAAGGATGTTGGCTGGCCAGGTTGATATTGTGCAAAAAAGACACAGTTTTGCGATTTTGTAACTTGTACTTCTCTGACGGCAAGGTAGACTGCGCGACCTTTAAAAGGTCAGTGCCAAATGAGGCGCTGAATTGGGAATGGTTGCAAAAACGCTCTTGCAACTTGCTTTAGTTACGGGAAGGTAACTCTGAATGTCGTTTGCCGCTATTGAACAACTCAATCTCACCAATCGCTTGGGTCAACCTGTGGTATTGGGGGTTTCTTTTGTCCCAGGGATCAAGCGCGACACACTGTTTGTCTGTGCGCCGCGCCAGCAGGCCTCCAGCCTGTTTGGTAAAAATGCCGAGCAGTTTATGTTTCAGTTGATGGCAAAGCTGCCCCTGGACCCCGAAAGACTGGATCTAATCGAAGTACGTGGTACGGACCAGGCTCCGGAATTCTGGCGCTGGCGTTTCAATTGGGTGGGGCGCTCGCCGCTGGCGCCGCGCAGCGAACCGGTGACCAGCAGCGGCAGCCAGGCTGCGCTGCTGGCGCTTCTCAATGGCGACAGCAATGTCCAAAGGCTGGAACCGAAGGCGCGTCACTCTTAACTCCAAGCAGGGCTCTCCAGTTCGATCTCCCTGACAGTATTTTTGTTCGAGCTGTAAAAGCGCCGCAGTTCCCGAGCTGC
>CAZKCY010000436.1:0-2461 GCA_964551155.1 uncultured Marinimicrobium sp.
CGGGGGAACAGGGTCGGGGGTTTGCGGTGGTCGCCGATGAGGTACGCACGCTCGCTTCCCGCACTCAGAACTCCACCACGGAAATCCATGAAATGATCGATAAGCTGCAAAATGGCGCTCGCAAAGCCGTTTCCGTCATGGAACAAAGTCGAGCCCAGGCGCAGGAAGGCGTGGGCGAGGCAGAAAACGCGCTTAGGTCACTGGGCGCCATTGCCAATGCAGTGGCGACAATCAGCGATATGAACCTTCAAATCGCCAGCGCCGCCGAAGAACAAGCGGCAGTTTCCGAAGAGATCAACAAAAACATCACCAGAATTAGCCAAATATCTGAGCTGACCGCAAGCGGAACCGAGCAAACCACTGCCGCGGCGAGCGAACTTGCCCGCCTAGCGACCGAACTGCAAGAACTTATTTCCGAGTTCAGAGTTCAGCACGGCAACTGAAACTGAAACTGACAACGCCCTATTTCTTGTCCCCCCGCCACTGCATGCGATACAGGTCGTGGCGGCGGTCCTTCAGGTTCTGCACAGTGCCGCTGTTGCGGGCCATAATCAGCGACTCGGGCCGCAGGTCGGCAAAGGCCACGGTTTCCACGTTGGGCGTGGTGTCGGCGGCAATACCATCGCGGGCGAAGGGGAAGTCGCAGGGCGTGAGTATGCAGCTCTGGGCGTACTGAATATCGACGTTGTCCACGAACGGCAGGTTGCCCACGCAGCCGGCGATGGCGACGTACACGTGGTTCTCGATGCACCGCGCCTGCGCGCACAGGCGGACGCGCAGGTAGCCCTGCCGCGTGTCGGTGTTGTACGGCACGAACAGAATCTGTGCCCCCTGGTCGGCCAGGTGGCGGCCCAGCTCAGGGAATTCCGAGTCGTAACAGATCAATACCCCGATGGGGCCGCAGTCGGTATCGATGGCGGTAAGGGTGCTGCCGCCTTCGATGTCCCACCAGTAGCGCTCATTGGGCGTTGGGTGAATCTTGGGCTGCTCGAAAATCCGGCCATCGCGCAGAAACACGTAGCAGATGTTTTCGATGCGCCCGTTCTCCACCCGCGTAGGGTGCGAGCCGGCGATAATGTTGACGTTGTAACTCAGCGCCATATCCCGGAAGGCTTCGCGCAACCGAGGGGTGTACTTGGTCAAGGCTTCGATGGACTCAAAGGGCGACAGCTCCTGATCTTCGATGGACAGCAGTTGCAAAGTCACCAGCTCGGGGAAGACCACGAAATCGCTTTTGTAATCGGCAACCACGTCGACAAAGTATTCGATGTATTTGATGAACTCGCCGAACGAAGTCACCTTGCGCTGCATGTACTGCACGGTGGCGATGCGCACCACGTCGGGCATGCGCACGCCGTATTTCTTGACCGGCTTTTCGTCCTGCTGGGGTACCTTGGGGTTGTACCACACCATGTGGGCAGCGTAGTTGAGCGACTCGGTATCGTCGTCCAGGTAGTTGGGAATTACGCCCAGAATTTCAAAACCGTTGCGCAACTGAAAGGTCAGCACCGGGTCTTTGATTTTTTTGTGGATTACCTGATCGATGTAGTTTTCCACAGTGCCGCATTTTTTCAGGCGCTTGTGCAGGTTGGGCATGCGCCCGGCAAAGACCACGCCTTTCAGGCCAAGAGACTGGCACAACTTTTTGCGCTCATTGTAGAGGCGCTGGCCGATGCGATAACCGCGGTAGGCGGAGTCGATGCAGACTTCCATACCGTAGAGCCATTCACCGTTGATGTCGTGGCGCGAGGCATAGCCATTGCCGGTAATTTCGTTCCAGCTGTGAGCCTTGAGGGCGATATCGCCGGAAATACGAAAAGTAGCGCAGTAACCCACCAAGGTATCACCCGCCATAACCACTATCTGGCCCTGGCGGAAATTGTTGATTTGACCCACGATGGCGGCGCGGGGATAGGTTTCCATTTTCAGCGGATCGTAAACCCGGTGCGAGAGTTCGACGATAGCGGGCACATCCGCCAAAGTGGCGTTGCGCACGGTCAGGTTAACGCCCGGTTGCCGGAGGGTGTTTTGCTCTACTTCATCTGCCATAAATTACTACACCTTAGTTGTACTGCTGTTCTCGAACGCGCCGCGGGTCAGCCGCTGACGTTCTTCAGGCGCAGCCCGAAAGCCGCTGCCATAAGAGATATCAAACCCAGTATACCGATAATAGCGCCGACACTCAGCCAATTGCCTAAAATGCCGATGCTGCCAGCCAGTAACATGATGCCCCCAATCAAAGTATTGCTGACCGCCACATAGCTGGCGCGGGTCCCGCTATCGGCCATATCCACCAGATACACCTTGCGGCCCAGGCGGGCGCCGCCGTGGCAGGTGGCGATGAGCAAAAACAGGCCGGCGTGGGTCCAGGGAGAGGCCAGCAGGGGCGGTTCCAGCCAGGCCAGGGCGCTGGTAACAAGACACAAGATACCGCCGGAGAGCGCAGCGAGCGCCATCACCA
>CAZKCY010000437.1:0-2456 GCA_964551155.1 uncultured Marinimicrobium sp.
CTGGAAGACGTGCTCGAAATCGTCCACAAAGAAAAACCCAAAGGCGTTATCGTCCAGTTCGGCGGCCAGACCCCCTTGAAACTGGCCCGCGCTCTGGAAGCCGAAGGCGTTAACATCATTGGCACCAGCCCTGACGCTATCGACCGCGCCGAAGATCGGGAACGCTTCCAGAAAATGATTCAGAAGCTGGATCTGGCCCAGCCGCCCAACGCTATTGTCCGCTCCCTCGAGGAAGCTCTGTCGGTTGCCGAGCAAGTGGGCTATCCATTAGTCGTGCGCCCGTCCTATGTGCTGGGCGGCCGCGCCATGGAAATCGTCTACAAAGAAGACGAGCTGCGCACCTACATGAATACCGCGGTAAAAGTCTCCGAAGACGCGCCGGTGCTGCTGGATCACTTCCTGAGCGCCGCCATTGAAGTGGATGTGGATGCGGTCTGCGATGGCGAGCAGGTGGTTATCGGCGGCATCATGCAGCACATCGAGCAATGTGGCGTGCACTCGGGCGACTCGGCCTGTTCGCTGCCGCCCTATTCGCTGCCGCGCAATGTTCAGAACGAGATGCGCGAACAGATCAAAGCCATGGCGTTGGAGCTGGGCGTGGTGGGCCTGATGAACACTCAGCTGGCCTATCAGGATGGCGTTATCTATGTGATCGAGGTCAACCCCCGCGCCTCGCGCACCGTGCCTTTTGTCTCCAAGTGCATAGGGGTTTCTCTGGCCAAGGTGGCGGCGCGCTGTCAGGCCGGAACCAGCCTGGCCGAGCAGGGTTTTACCAGCGAAATCGTTCCGGACTACTATAGTGTTAAAGAGGCGGTGTTCCCGTTTAACAAGTTTCCGGCGGTCGATCCAATCCTCGGTCCGGAAATGAAATCCACCGGCGAAGTCATGGGCATAGGCGATACCTTCGGTGAGGCTTACGCCAAGTCGCAATTGGGCGCCGGCAATCAGATCCCCACCGGCGGCACGGTGTTTATCAGTGTGCGCGATGTCGATAAGCCCGGCATAGTCGTGGTGGGCAAGGAGCTGAAAAATCTGGGCTTCAAGATAGTTGCCACCCGCGGCACCGCGGCGGTATTGACCAAAGCCGGCCTTGAAGTCGAAGTGGTCAACAAGGTTCAGGAAGGTCGGCCGCATATTGTTGATATGATCAAAAACGATCAGATCGATATGATCATCAACACCACCGAAGGGCGTCAGGCGACCCGCGATTCCGCCTCGATTCGCCGCAGCGCTGAAAACCATCGCGTTTACTACACCACCACCCTGGCAGCAGGCGAGGCGGTGTGTATGGCGCTGCGTTTTGGCCAACACACAGAAGTGCGGCGTCTGCAGGACCTGCACAGGAGAATAGGCGCATGAGCAAGGTTCCAATGACCGTTGAAGGCGCAGAGCGTCTGCGCGAAGAGCTTAAGGATCTGAAACAGGTCCAGCGGCCGCGCATCGTTCAGGCGATCGCCGACGCGCGCGAGCACGGCGATTTGAAAGAAAATGCCGAGTACCACGCCGCGCGCGAACAACAGAGTTTTTGCGAAGGCCGGATTCAGGAGATTGAAGGCAAACTGAGCAATGCCCAGGTCATCGATGTGAAAAGCATTCCGCCCACCGGCAAAGTGTTTTTTGGCACCACTGTGACCATAATCAACACTGAAACCGATAAGGAAGTGCGCTACAAAATCGTGGGCGACGACGAGGCGGACGTTAAGAACAACATGATTTCCATCAATTCACCCATTGCCCGCGCCTTAGTGGGCAAGGAAGAAGGCGATGTGGTCATGGTTAATACGCCGGGCGGTGAAGTGGAGTACGAAATCGAGAAGGTGGAGCACCTGTAGGACGGGGAACGGGATACGGAGAACGGGGAACGAAAAAAGCGGGTGTTTGTAGGGTGGGCACCGCCCACCTTTTAAAGCTTGACCTAACTTAATCGGTGGGCCGTGCCCACCCTAGGCTTGGCCGGCGATTGCGTTCCCCGTTCCCCGTTTCTCGTCCAATCACCGAAGCAAATTAGACAACTTTGGATTAGGCTTTTTATTGGGCCGATACAGCAGCGCTACTTTGCCCACCTGCTGAATCACTTCTACGCCCGGCAGAGCCTGAAGTTGTTGCACCGCCTCTTTGCGGTCTTCGCGTTCGCTGACTGCCAGTTTGACCTTGATCAGCTCGTGGTCGTCCAGGGCCCGATTCAGCTCGGCTTTAACCCCGTCGGTCAGGCCGCGATCGGCAATAGTGACAATGGGGTTGAGCTTGTGGCCCAGGGCGCGAAACTGTTTTTTACGCTCGGTGCTCAGCGGCATGATCTGACCTCGACAAAATGGACGGTAAACTGGGGCTTTTAAGCCGGGCATTGTACTCCATCTTTCAGGGTTCCGTGGCCCGATTGCAGACGGAATTTCGATCTTAGGGCGTGAACTTGCCCTTCAATAAAGACTCATAGACGCTCAGCACAGCTCAATAGT
>CAZKCY010000438.1:0-2455 GCA_964551155.1 uncultured Marinimicrobium sp.
TTTTTGTAAACCCTGTGACCGAAACCCATCAGGCGGAAGGAATCTTCCTTGTCTTTGGCCTTGGCGACATACTTTTCGATATTGTCGACGCTGCCGATTTCCTCAAGCATGTTGAGCACTGCTTCGTTCGCGCCGCCGTGAGCCGGGCCCCACAGGGTTGCGATGCCAGCTGCAATGGCGGCGAATGGATTGGTGCCGGAAGAGCCGGACAGGCGCACGGTGGAGGTGGAGGCATTCTGCTCGTGATCGGCGTGCAGCAGAAAGATTCGCTCCATGGCTTTAGCCAAAGTAGGGCTGACTTTGGCTTTCTCGCCCGGCTTGCCGAAGGTCATGTGCAGGTAGTTTTCCGCGTAGCCCAAGTTGGGGTCGGAGGCAACAAACTCTTCACCTCGGCGGTGCTTGTACACCATGGCGGCTAGAGTGGGCATTTGACCAATTAGGCGAAAAGCCGTGGTTTGGCGGTCTTCTTCTTTAGTGATGTCCAAGGAGTCGTGGTAGACCGCGGCCATCGCAGCGACGGCGCTGCAAAGAATCGCCATGGGGTGGGCTTTGGGCTCGAAGGTCTTGATCAGCTTGGCTATGGAGTCATCGACTTTGGAGTGCTCTTTGACTTCCTTGATGAAATCTTTGCGCTGCTGTTCGTTGGGCAGTTCGCCGTTGAGCAGCAGATAACAGGTTTCCAGGTAGTCGGAATGCTCTGCCAGCTGCTCGATAGGGTAACCTCTGTGAAGCAGTATGCCCTTGCTGCCGTCGATAAAAGTAATTTTGGACTCGCAGGCTGCAGTGGACATAAAGCCCGGATCGTAAGTGAAAAAACCTTTCTTGGTAAGGCCGCTTACATCAATTACATCGGGGCCGGCAGTGCTTTCATGGATAGGCAGATCTATGGACGCATCCAGGCCTTCGACCGTTAACCGTGCTTTTCTGTCAGTCATTACGGACTCCTGTAATTACAAACTGTTAGGCTTCCGGGAATGGCAGGATGGCCAGACCAGGTGATTTAAAAGAGGCATAACTATAAGTCGGGAGGTTCACATATCAAACCCAGCTCGACGAAAATAGGAGGCGGCATTATAGAGGACAGAAAGCTCGCGGGGTAGCTTTTGAGGTTTTAAGTCTGCAAAAGCCATTAAAAACTTGGCTTTTGAGTGGATTGCGCGCTCTTTAAGGGCCTTATAACTTTGAGGTATGACGATTTGAGAGGGTTATTAATTACCGGTTTTTCGGGGTCCTAATCGGCCGGGTCGAGCAGGTGCCCACCTATGGGGCGGCCCCGATAGGTTTGCACCGCTTTGGCCCGCTAATGACGCCGTTTTGCGCTGGCTTTGCGTTTGTGTTTCAAGGTATGACTCTCTATAATACAGCGCGACTTAAAGGGGTGCGGCCCAGTAGCCGCACAAGTGGACGGAGGCGTCAGAATCGGGTTTGCTGACCCTCCTCTAACCGATCATGGTAGCTAATCCACAGGCAGGGATTTTAACGCGCCCCAAAGCACAGGAACCGGATGCATTCAGCGCTGTTTCCGCTAACCCGCCCACTGGGCCAGAAGGTGACTTTTAACCGTGAAAAACCAACGACCGGTCAATCTCGAACTGTCCAAATTTAAATTTCCTCTCGCTGCCATTGTTTCTATCCTCCACCGCATTTCCGGCGTCTTCACTTTCGCGGGCGTAGCGGTATTGCTGTGGCTGTTGGATGTCAGTCTGGCCTCTGAAGAGAGCTTTGTGGCTTTACAGCAAACCCTCGCCCAGCCGCTCTGGCAGGCAGTGATCTGGCTGGTGCTGGCGGCGCTTGCCTATCATCTTGTGGCCGGTATCCGTCATGTGCTGATGGATGTAGGCCTAGGCGAAAGCCTCAAAGGTGGCCGAATTGGTGCGCAGCTGGTGATTGTTGTTGCGGTAATTTTGATGGTTCTGGCAGGAGTTTGGATATGGTAACGGCAGTAACGAGCCTCGGACGCAGCGGTGTTTCCGACTGGCTGATCCAACGTGTGACTGCGCTGGTCATGCTGGCCTATGTGATCTTTCTGGTAGCCTATATCGTTATTACCCCGGAGCTGAGCTACGCCGATTGGCAGGGCCTCTTCGGTCAATTGTGGATGCGCATTTTTAGTCTTATTACCCTGCTTTCGATAGTGGCGCATGCCTGGATTGGTCTCTGGATTGTTCTCACCGACTATATCACCGAGTACATGATGGGCGGCAAGGCTGTGGTGCTGCGCCTGCTGGCTCTGCTCGGCTTGGCAGCGGTAGCTCTGACTTACACCCTTTGGGGTATCGAAATAATCTGGGGATTTTAAGATATGCGTACAATTTCATTTGACGGCATAGTCATAGGCGGCGGTGGTGCGGGCATGCGCGCGGCGCTGCAGTTGGCCAGCTCTGGCTTTAAAACCGCGGTAATCACCAAGGTGTTCCCCACTCGCTCTCATACGGTATCCGCCCAAGGGGGGATT
>CAZKCY010000439.1:0-2440 GCA_964551155.1 uncultured Marinimicrobium sp.
GGCGGTCATGGCGACCCGATCATGCTCGTGGCGGATGTAGCGGCGCACCGTCGACAGATCGATGGCGTTTAGGCCGTGCAAAGTCCACAGGCCATTGATGATGGCGGCCGGGTGTCCACTGCGAGCTGTTTGACGTTTGACCGCTCGTATAACTTTGGGACTTGCGCCTTGCTGTACGATCAAGCGCCGGGCGGTGTCTCGGTGCCAGGCGTTGGGGTGGCCGAGCAGTGGCACCCACTGGCGTGGGGAGAGCTGGCTCAGATCCGGCACTTCCCCTGCCGGCGTGTCCTTCCAGCGCAGGCGGTAAATGCGGCCCATGGTGTTGTTGTTTTCGTCCAGCTCCCGGTCTTTGATTTGGGCGGCGAGGTAACTGGTCAAAAACTCCCGGTGTTGCAGAATGCCGTGGTACATATCCGCCAGATACAGGGTTCCGTCCGGTGCGCTGTACAGATTGACCGGCCGGAAGCGTTCGTCGGTGGAGGTCAGCAGCTCTTCGCCAGGGAACAATGCTTCGCCACTGAGCTGCCCCTGTTCTTCGAGGATGCGCCGGGCCGATATCAGATTGGCGGCCGGCTCAGGCGTCAGCGCCATGCCGTAGTAGGTTTGCGGAAAGTTATTCCCCCGGTAAACCAGGCTGCCGCTGGCGGCGGTAAAGTTCGCCAGCTTGCCCCTGTCCGGCCCCTCGGCGACCAGTGTGCCTTCCATATAGCCCCGGTTAACGCCGGGGTTGATCCGGGCCGGGTGGACCTGAAAGCCGCCAATGGCATGGGACGGGGTATCCGGCCAGAAGCCGGGATTGCGCAAGAGCGAGCCGGGCAACAGGTACTCGCCGCGGATCGGGGAGCTGTTGCCGTTATGGTACAAACGGCCGTAGTCATCCATGCTGAGCCCCCACTGGCCCCGGTAGTCGGTGTTGCCTTTGACCAATTTCCAGTAGCCGTTGCGGTAGATTTCTTCCGCCCCCTTGGGTAACGCCGCCTCACGGGCCAGCACCTGGTATTTTTTATCGCTCTTGGCGTTGTAGTACCAGTTGTCCAGGCCGTAGAGCATGGTGTTGGGCTTGTGCTCGACACTGCCACCCTTGGCGTAGTCGGCATCCACCACTTCGTGAACCCCCGGCGTCAGACGCCCCTCCTGCTCCTGCACCTCGGCAAAATACAACGAGGTCTGGTCGGCATAGAAAATGCCACCCTCGACCATGGCGATAGTGCGCGGCAAAACGATACCGCTGAGAAACACGGTGCGCTCATCCAACTCGCCGTCACCATCAGTATCGGCCAGCACGGCAATATTGCCCTCGGGCTGCATTTCGCCGGTGCCGTGTACGTCCGGCATGTAGGTGGTCATCTCTGCCACCCAGATCCGCCCTTTGGCGTCGAAGGCCAGGGCCACCGGATTGAATACATTGGGTTCCGCCGCGACCGGCTCGATGACAAACCCCGGTTGCACCTGAAAGCTTTCCAAAGCCTGCTCTACGGAAAGCACGGGCGCCGGGGGAATCTCGCCCTTGGGGATCACATCGCGCATCTCGTGCCCTTCGCGGTCCCCTTTAAAACCCGAGCGGTCTTCATTAACACCCCGGTCTTCTTTTAAACCAGAATCGGACACCTCCTGGGAGAAGGCAACGGAGGGGAGGCCGGCGCAGCACAGCGCTAGCGCAAGCATTGATCGACGGAAAAAAATCATGAGTTACAGCTCTTCGATGGCGATGTTGCGGAACTTGACGGTATTGGCGGTACTGCCGTGCTCGGCGAACGCTTTGCTACCGTGGTGTTGTATGCCGATGTGCCCCTCGCTGAAGCGGCTGTCGGTCACATGGGTGGTCAGCACCTGGTTTACCCAGATTTTGATCTCGGGGCCCACCGCACGAATACGGTAGTGATTCCATTCGCCGACCCGGAACGCCTCGGCTTTCGCCTGGCTCCACTCGGGGGAGTGGTTGTGCTTGAAGTATTCGCCCGGCGCGGAGCGCTCCGGGTGCAGCGGGAACAACCACTGGCGCTCGGTGGCCTGCTCGTAAAGGCCGCCACTCCAGCGTCGGTCGGAGGGGTCAACCTCGGCCTGATAACCATAGGCATAGTAACTTTCAATGTCTTCCTGGTAGGCAATCTGGCCACGAAACATAACCCCGGAATTTACATACTCGTCCAACTTGGGGACATTGACCTCAAGCGTCAGCTCAAAATCCTGGTAACGCTTTTTGGTCAGGTAGAACCAGTTGCCGGTCGAGAGCAGGTGCAGCTCGGTGCCCGGCCGATAGGCTTCGCCAAAGGCAGTGACGTTCATCCAAAGATTAGGATCGCCGGTAAGGTCGGACTTGTCGGCGAGCGTGTGGGTGGAAAACAGTGAGCCGAACAGAGCGGCCAGGCAGAGCAAGCGACGCATGGGAGTTCCTGTATTTATAATTGCGTAAGGTTTTATAATTGCGTAAGTTTTTAAT
>CAZKCY010000440.1:0-364 GCA_964551155.1 uncultured Marinimicrobium sp.
TCATGTGCGCGAACTGGCATTGAAAGAGTTCGCCCAGACCAATGCCAAAGGCTTTTTAGCGCTGAATATATCGCCTGCGTGGATGGACCGCCTTAGCGATACCGATGTAAGCCCGACAGTGGCAATGATTGAGCGCAGTGGGATAGATCCTCGCAGAGTGGTGCTGGAGGTCACCGAGCGGGAGGGGAATTTAGAGAACATCAGGCGCCTGACACGCAATTATCAGCGCCACGGCATTAAAGTCGCCGTGGATGACTTCGGCTCGGGAGCCTCCCAGGTGGACCGCATAGTCGCCCTGGAGCCGGATTTGATCAAGCTCGACATGTCGCTATTCAAAGCGGCGGCGCGCGGCGGCGCGGCGGCC
>CAZKCY010000440.1:374-2436 GCA_964551155.1 uncultured Marinimicrobium sp.
CCGCCTTGGCCAAGCGGGCTGGCTGCCAGATCGTCTGTGAGGGTGTGGAAACCAAAGATGAGTTCGATTTTGCGGTGGAGTGTGGTGCCGATTTGCTGCAGGGTTGGCTCTATGCCGCGGCTCTGCCCTGCCCTACGGGGCTGCGATCCTTCGCAGTGCCCACCAATGCCTATAAGTCGCGTTATTTACAGCGCAAAGCTGAAGTTTACCGCGATTCGCATCGCCACCACCTGGAGGTAGAGCGCCAGTTATACAGCTTGAGAGCATGGCTCAACGCCTGCGAGGGGTGGGATGAGGTGCATTACACCCTGGAGGCAAATAGCTTCCGCTCACTGGGCGTTTTACGTTTCTATATCTGCAACATGCAGGGCACACAAGTATCGCCCAATTTCGAGCTAACCGATGCTGGCTTCGAACCCTTTAGTGAATATCAAGGCAGAAACTGGAGTCACCGGCCTTATTTTGCCAAGCTGGTCGGGATTCATGGGCTGGGTTCGGAGCAGTTGGTGGTTTCGGACCCTTATCGCGATATTCGCAGCGGCAACATCTGCCGTACTTACGCCCTGGCTTTATCGTCGCGCGAGATCCTGATCCTCGACCTGTTGGTGAAGGATATGGTGCTTTTTGTTCGTTAAGCCCGAATAGTCCCAAAGAGCTCAACCGACCTCATTTTAAGCGCCTAACTTAAGGCGCTCAGGACTCTTCGGCTTCTTCGTCGATGGCTTCACCGGTTGCTTCAATGTCTTCGCCCATACCTTCAATGGTGTTGCAGGCGCTCAAGCTGCCCAGGAAAATCAGTGCCAGAAAAAAACATTTGCTTAACAGTTTCATAGTTGGCCCCTGGTTGAAAATGGCGTAACAAGGTTTCGATTGCCGCATTGGCGATATCGATCTTAAGTAAAGCAAAGGAAACCGATTTACACAAACTGGCCACTAAATCCCTGTGAATACCAATCGGGGTTCTATGACCATGCCTGGCCCACCAAGCCTTGTGCCAACGGAGGCCGGCCAGGGGAAGATTATCAAAGTTGGGGGCTGACCCACTCCACTATGTCATTACTCAAATCATTAAGGCATTTGTGCGCCGCGGAGCACATGGTATGGGTGGTTCCCAGATCCATAATATTGCTGCTCGGGGTAAGCTGGTTAAGGGTCGCTATGGCGCAGCTGTGCTTGGCGGTAACCGCCCCGCCCGGAAGTTTCTCGTCAATCAAACCTGCGGTGACTTTGACACTCGGCAGATTGCTGCGCGTCTCGGTTCCGAAGGTGAAATCAGAGCCCAGGGCCAGGGCTTCTATATCTATGGCCAAGACCGGCACTTTACCGTTGAGGAGCTTGTCGGCGGTGCCGGCGGCTTCCATCCGAATACCTTTTTCCGTGGCTCGCTCGACTATTTTATTCACTAGGGTTGTGTTTATCTCGCAGGGAAATTCGGATTGCGCGTAGTTGTAGCCCTCGACATTGAAGCCCAGGTTCTGGTTTAGGTAAATATCGGGCGTGGCATCGCTCGATTGGGCAAGGCTTGCGGCTGAGAGTCCGGCGAACAGCAGGCCGGCAGCTAAGTTGTTCAGTTTCATGGTTATTCTCCTGAGGTACTGGTTGAAAGTGCTGATCCGAGTCAGTATTGGCTACTCCTGGTCAAATATAGGGCAGCTCCTAAAATAAACACTGACCGGCATCAGAAACTTCGCTTACTTTTTACTTACCAAAAAAAAGTTTATTAAAATCAGTGCTTTAAAATAATTTTTCGGGATCGATAAATTTGCCTCTATAGGCCCGGCTCCGGCAAAATATTGAAAGGTCGAAAGAAGGTAAGTGCCTTCTCTTTTGCGCAGGAAGCTGAATAACTATATGAATAACAATGTATCAGATCCGTTTATGCTCGGTCAGGTGATGGTCAATCCATCCCGCAATGAGCTGGAAGCGAATGGCAAGACTTTGAGCCTTCAGCCCAAGGTCATGGAAGTTCTGCATTACTTGGCCAGACATTCCGATAGAGTAATTTCAAAGGAGGAATTGGTCGAGAATCAGGCCAGGCTCGCCGAGGCGGAGCGCGATCTGG
>CAZKCY010000441.1:0-2434 GCA_964551155.1 uncultured Marinimicrobium sp.
AAATAATTGGTCCTTCGGTCAAACGACTGCCGTTCTCGAATTCGAGCACCGGCACCGAACCTTTTCGGTTGATTTGGAGGTAATCGCTGCCGGCGGCGGTTTTGTGGCTGCCAATGTCCACCTTGATCAGGTCGAACGCGAGGCCGGCTTCGCGCAGCACTATGTGCACAGCCAGAGAACAGGTTCCGGGAGAGTAGTAGAGCTTCATGGTTCAGGTTCCTTTGATGGTTGGTGTATCAGTTGAGTGGTTGTACTGAATAGAATAATTTTCAATGCTGCATTGATAAATGGCGCAACTGGAATAAGATTGTTTACCTAAAGTAATCAATAGGCAGGGAAACCGATGGAACGACCCTATTCAGACTTGCAGCTGCGCAGCTTGGAAACCTTTTGCGCGGCGGCAGAGTTGGCCAGCTTTACCAAGGCGGCCTCGGCCTTGAGCGTTACCCCGGCGGCTATAAGTCGAGCAATTGCGCGCCTGGAAGCGCGTCTCGGGGTGCGCTTGTTTGTGCGCACCACCCGACGGATTCGACTGACCGAAGCCGGAGAGCAGTACTTTCAGCGGTGTCGCGACATTCTGGCGCAGCTGGCGGAGGCCGAACGGCAGGTGGCGGGGCATCAGATCGAGCCCGCGGGTGTAATTCGAATCAGCATCCCCACCACCTACGGCCACCGAATACTGCCACTGTTGCCGGAGTTTCGCGCCCGCCACCCCAAAGTGCGCATCGACGCCCACGTCAGTAATCGCAATATCGACTTTGCAGAAGAAGGCTTTGATCTGGCGGTTCGCATACGCGCCCCTAAGGATTCTCGTCTGATAGTACGCAAGCTCGAAGACTCGCCAATAGTCGTGGTCGCATCGCCCGCTTACCTGGCCCGCTGCGGCACCCCGCAGACCCTGGAGGATCTTGCCGAGCACGACTGCATCCAGTTCGCGCTGCCCAGCACCGGGCGCAAAGTACCTTGGCAATTCATGCGCGATGGCGAGCTGTTCGAGCTGGAAACCAACGGCAACTACTACTGCTACGAAGACGTAAATGCCTGTCTGGTTTTGGCGCGCGCCGGCGCCGGTCTGCTGCAAACCCTGCGCTTTCTGTTTGAACCGGGCCTGGCCAGTGGCGAGCTGGTCGAAGTGCTGCAACCCTATGCTGGCTGCAGCCGTCAAGTGTCGCTGCTCTATCCACACGGCCGGCACCTGCCTCAGCGGGTGCGGCTGTTTGTGGATTTTTTGTTGGAAAAGCTGCGTAGCTGAACGCCCCTAGAAGGCCCGCTCTTTCGTCAAGCAGGCTCAGGAGTCGGCGCCGCGGTCAGATCCGCGTGCATCTGGCTGAACAGCGCTTCCAAGCCTCGATAGTTCTCCTTGAACACTGAAATCATGTACTGGCTGGCCGGGTCCGGAAAGATATCCAACTCGCCTCTTTCAAGGGCATCGAGAGTGTTTTCCGCCGCCACCTCGGGCGCAGTTTTGTCGAAGTCCGAACCGGCGGTCATATCGGTGTCGATCGGACCTGGGTTGACGGTGAAGACCTCGATCTTGTCCGCCGCCAGTTCAATGCGCAGCCCCTGGCTCATCGACAAGAGTGCGGCCTTGGAAGCGCAGTAGCCGCCCAGCACCGGCAGATTGGCGAAAGCGCCTATCGAGGCGACATTGACGATCGCCGCTGGCCGCCCCGACGAGGCGTTGGCCTTCAAGGTGGGGAGTAGCGCCTGGATGAGCGCCAGAGGGCCGTAGTAGTTGGTGTCCATATCCCGAATTACTTCGGCGCGCGGAGTGCCATCGAAAGCTCCGGCTGCGATGATGCCGGCGTTGTTGAGCAACAGGCTGACATCCCTAGTCCGTTCGGCGACTTGGGCGATCTGCTCGGCGTTGGTAATGTCCAGGGCCACCACCTCGACTCTCGAGTCGTTGAGCTCGGGCATTTGTTGTGGGTTGCGGCTGCCGGCGTAAATCTTTTTGATGCCGCGGGCCAGAAGCGCTTTGGTCAAAGCCAGGCCTATGCCACGGTTGGCGCCGGTAATTAAGGTGGTGTGTTGAGAAAAATCCATAACGTACTCCTTTGCGTTTACAAAACGGACCGATCGGTCCATAAATGAGCAAAAGAAAAGCGAGTGATACCTCGCTCGTCTCTTTTACTCAGGGTTTACTCGGGTTCTTTTGTCCCGGGCTGTTTTCCGATAGCCAGTTGACCTCTGAATCGGTCAACTCAGTAACATTTTCACCATCTGCAGGCAGTCGCGCCGCGCTTGGGGCTCAAAGTGCATTCGCTCCATGACTTTCAAGCCGCAAATCAGCGCATAGATTTGATTCGCTACCTTATCCGGCTCGCGCCCTGCGGGCAGCTCGCCCTTGTCGACCATGGCGCGGCAGGCCTGCTGCAAAATCGCCAACGCCTTGTCGCGACGCTTGAGCACCATGGGGCCGGCGAAGTCACTG
>CAZKCY010000442.1:0-2432 GCA_964551155.1 uncultured Marinimicrobium sp.
CGACGATGTCGACGTACTCGCAGCCGCCGTAGTAGCGCTTGCCGGGGTAGCCTTCGGCGTACTTGTTGGTCAGCTTGGTGCCCTGAGCGGCCATCACCAACGGGCTGGTGTAGTTTTCCGAGGCAATCAGCTCAATGTGCTCTTCCTGACGGCGGCCCTCGTTTTCGATCGACGACCAGATTTCGGGGTCAAAAGCGGCAATAGTCTGGGTTTTATCAAACATGCATCAGTCCTGGTAGGGAAAGGCAGGCGCTGAACTGCGGCCCGCGGGGTTAGGAAAGCTCAAAAAACAGGCGCGAATTGTACACCAGGGCGGCGCAGCGATTCCACGCAAAATCCTCACCTGGAAATTAAAAAGCATTCATACAGGCAAACCCAGTCAGTCGCGCAAATACCGAGCCCTGCGGCTTTTAATGGGGTGCAGACTTTTTCGACAGGAACCTTAACCAGCTGGGTGAATCCAACAAACAAGTCACTTATTCAGCTTGGGTTAAGCCGGCCGAGGGTATAAATTGGTCAAAGCTCACCACTGGGCCTAGCCCCGGGAGAATCGCCATGAACATCATTATTCGACTCTTTGCCCTCTTACTGCTGGCGACACCGCTAGCTTGGGCGCAGCCGGATGCGGAGCAAGAATATTTCAGCGAAGCCGAGCTGGAGCAGCTGCTGGCCCCGGTAGCGCTTTATCCTGATACGGTTCTCTCGCACCTGCTGATCGCGGCAACCTATCCGCTGGAAGTGGTGCAGGCCGAACGCTGGGCGCGCAAACACTCACATCTGAAAGGCGAAGAAGCCGTAGCGGCAGTAGATAACCGCGACTGGGACCCGAGCGTTAAGGCGCTGGTAGCCTTTCCGCAACTGCTTGAGCGGATGAGCGAAGACCTGGACTGGACCCGCCGCTTGGGCGAAGCCTTTCTAATTGACGAGGCCCAGGTGCTGACCAGCATTCAGAATCTGCGTCAGCGCGCTTACGCCGAAGGCAACCTGAAAACCACCGAATATGTGGAAGTGGTGCGCGAGCCCCAGACCATCATCATCGAGCCGCGGGTAAAAGAGGTCGTGTACATTCCTTATTATGATACCCGGGTCGTCTACGGCACCTGGCACTGGCACGACCATCATCCCGTGTACTGGCACAGACCCAGCCACTATTACGGCAGCTCTGGGTTTTACTGGGGCTCGGGCATTCACGTGGGCAGCGGCTTTTACTTCAGCAGCTTTCACTGGGGCCGGCACCAGACAGTGGTAGTAAACATTCACCACCACGACCGCCCCCGCTTTTACTCTGCCCGCAGCGTGGCGCATTACCGGCACGCCAATCACTGGCGCCACGATCCTCAGCACCGGCGCGGAGTGGCTTATAGAGCCGCGCGGCTAAGCCAGAGCTACGACTCGCCTCGTCAAGAGTCCTTCCGGCAGGAAGCTGGTCGGCATTCGGCCGGCCGGCAGCTGAGCTCAGAGCGTCAATCGAGCGGTCTGGTGCGCAACAGAGTAGAGGAGGCACTGAGAGCCTCGCCAACCCAGCGCGTTGATCGGGCAAATCAGCCTTCGGTGCAACGGGCCGCAGAACAGGCTGCGCGCGAACCGCACAGTGGAACCCGGCTTGAACAAAGAACCAGCCCCGGCCGCACTCAACAACCGGCTCGAGCTGCCGCCCAAAGAGCGCAGGAACCGGTGCAGCGCACCAGAGAGTCGGCCGCCCGAACCTCTAGCAATGAGCGCCAACACAGTCAGCGCCGGCGCGAAACTGAAACCCTACGGCAACACAATGCCGGCAGCCAAAGCTTTCAGCGTGGCGCACTGGAGCGCGTCGAGCGGACTCGCAGCTCCGGTAACGCCAGCAACACCAGCCCCCGGCGTGAAGCCAGTGGCGGTGCTGCCAGCCGCGCGGCGCAACTGCGCGCTCGAAGTCAGGACAACTAGCATTCAGAGTAACTAAAAGATCCCTGCCGGGGCGGTCCCCGAATCGCCCCGGCAGGATTGAAGCTTGGCGTTTGAGCGCCTATTCTGTTGCCTCAACCATCAGATCAGGAAACCCCGACAACCAATGCCTAAAGCTTTGCGACTGGTGATTGTTTTCGCGCTAATACTGATTGGTTGCGCGCTTTTTTGGCAGTGGCTGTCGATGCAGGGACTGCTGAGTGCTGAGCGCCTGGCCCAGGCAATTAAAACCCTTGCAGGCTGGCGCCAAGCGCCCTGGATGCTGCCAGCAATCGTGCTGATCTACTCCCTGGCACTGCTGGTAATGTTTCCCCTAACTGTTTTGGTGGTGGTGACCGGCATGCTGTTCGGGCCTTGGTGGGGCTTGGTTTACGCTACGGCCGGCACCCTCGCCTCTTCGGTTGCATCTTACTGGGTCGGGCGCCATCTGGGGCGCGAAGCGCTGTTAAAGCACGGCGGGCAGCGCCTTAACAGACTGTCGCGCTATTTCG
>CAZKCY010000443.1:0-2422 GCA_964551155.1 uncultured Marinimicrobium sp.
AAAACGAACCACAACCTTCACCACCTGGGTGTCGGGGTTGTTCTCGGCGGCCTGAATAGCGTGCAGATAGCCGTTCAAGCGCTCCACGCCGGCCCCAGTCTCGGAATCGGTTTCTATGTCTACGACCACCTGGTCAAACAGACCGGGTAAATTATCAGTACGCTGAATCAGGCCGGTTAAAGCCTGCAGGGACAACTCCCTTACCACGCAGGTAAGACTCTCACCGCGGTTACTGAAGCGCAATTGAGCTTTGCCTTTGAGCTTCTTAGGCTTGGCGACCGGAGCCGACTCACTGCGACCACCGGTAAGTACGCCCACTGAGGCGGAAGCGATTCCCTGGGTCGAACCTCGACGCGCTGCTTCCACAGCCGGCGCCTTGCCAACTTTCGCCAGCTGTTTGGCCACCTTGCGCAGCAGCTCGTCGGGGGTAAAAGGCTTGGTAAGATAATCCGAGGCGCCGGCTTCTACAGCTTTAATCACGTAATTGCGATCACCCCGGCTGGTAACCATGACAAAGGGAATGGTTTGGGTATCGGGGTTGGCGCGCACCGTTCGCAAAAGCTCTTCGCCGCTCATATTGGGCATTTCCCAATCCGACAGGATCAGATCCATACTTTGTTTTTTAAGCGCTGCCAGTGCTCTGTGGCCGTCTACCGCCTCAAAAATCTCGACTCCGGGCACTCTTTCCCGAAGGTGCTTTTTAACCATATCGCGGATAAAACTGGCATCGTCTACGACCAGTATGCGTATTGCCATTGACTCAATTCTCTGATTATTCGAAAAAATACTTTAGCTTTGAAAGACTAATCGATTTTTGCCTAGAGCGGGAAAAGAAATTGACCTGAGGAGAACAAAATTGCGGCGTTTAGCCGGCGAGGTAGTGACGCTTGGCAATGCTGGCGGATGCTTTTCCGCTGTTGTTGGAATCGGTTTTGTCTTGGGGGCTTTCCAGGGGTTGCGCCGCCTCAACGGCTGCGCGCATCCAGTAGAGCAGCTCGCTGGGCTGCTCTAAAACTGCGGCGGGCACCTGGTAGTAGCTATTCGTAGCGGTCAGGGCCGCTTCCGGCTGAAGCGCCCGCATACCGCGTTCTTTGTAGGGCTGAGCTGAAGCGTCATCCACCCGGAAATAGAGTCGATCATTGGAAATCAGAGCAAACTGCACGTCACGGTGGTAGATGCCTACACCGGTAAAAATGCGTCTATAGGACACTGGCGCCACTTGCGCAAGGCGATCCAGCACCCCAGTGAGATAAGAATCACTGACAGCCAATACCATTTCCTTTTGAATCGATGAATTCCTGCGCTCTAAAGAGCGCTAATAGCAAGCAGCGCCCGAACTGGCTCCTCCCCGGCTCGTTGTACCGGAGAAACCGTTTAGACGCGAATTATTACATCGAGAAGCGATGCTTACTTTAGAGCCAGGGCCGCCAGATGGCAAATGTTTTATTGATTTAAACGCCACCCTGCTAATAGCTTTCTGCTCATAGTTGGCCTGTTTTTCTCCTCGCCGATGTATCAATCGGCTTTGCGGGTAAATACCCACTCACTTTCGGTGGAGAGCGTCGCATCGAAACGGTAACCGCCAGCGGAAAACTGTTGTAAATCCTTCGCCCGCTGTAGGCGTTCGCGAATCATAAAAGCACTCATCATGCCGCGCGCCTTTTTGGCATAAAAGCTGATGATCTTATAGCGGCCGTTTTTCCAGTCCTTGAACACGGGGGTAATAACGGGCGCTTCCAGCTTGGCTGGCTGCACGGCACGAAAGTATTCATTGGAGGCCAAATTAACCAGCACCGGATTCTCCAGAGCCGCCAGATCCTGGTTCAAAGCTTTGGTAATGCGTTCGCCCCAGAATTGGTACAGATTGTCGCCTCTGGGATTGCTCAGGCTGGTGCCCATTTCCAGCCGATAGGGCTGAATCAAATCCATGGGCCTGAGTAGGCCATACAAACCAGAGAGAATGCGCAGATGTTGCTGAGCGAATTCGAAGTCGGCATCGTCAAAGCTCTCCGCCGCCAAGCCGGTATAAACATCGCCTTTAAAGGCCAACAAAGCCTGTTTGGCATTGTCGACGTCAAACGGCCGCTGCCAATTGGCAAAGCGATCGAAGTTGAGCTGGCCCAACTTGTCGCTGATGCTCATCAGGCTCGAAATCTGGTGCGGCGCCAACTGTCGGGCGGTTTCTATCAGCTGTTCGGAATCGTCTAAAAATCGGGGTTGGCTAGCGAACTTGGTAGCGGGCGGGGTTTCAAAGTCGAGTGTTTTGGCGGGCGAAATAACAGCAAGCATAAAAAATAAATTCCAGGTTCAATCGGCCCGCCCCAGACCAGGGTACCGGAGGCGGCTTTTAAAGAGCGGCTATTATTCGGGTTTGAGCAGTTCCTGCCACCAATTCAATGGCGTTTCGCCATCGGTGGGGTCA
>CAZKCY010000444.1:0-2414 GCA_964551155.1 uncultured Marinimicrobium sp.
CCGCTGGGTCCGAAAACCTGACCGAACATGGGCTGATCTTCGGGCATGGAGTAGGCCGGCGAGCTGTGATTGGCGACTATATCCAAAACCACTTTGATGCCGTGCTCTTCCTCCAGGCGCCGGGTCAGATCGGCAAAGCTCAGGCCTTCCGACTCCCAGTGCTCATCGACGGTATAAAAATTGGTACCCCAATAGCCGTGAAAGCCGGTCTTGCCCCCGTCGCCAGGTTGGGCAAAACCGACCGGATCACCGCCAGTAAATGCCTGGTCGGGATTATCGACAATGGGCGAAATCCAGACGGCACTGATACCCAAATCCGCCAAGTATGAGGCGTTGTCCAGAATGCCTTTGAAGTCCCCGCCCAAATAACCCACATTGGCTTCTTGACCATCGGGACCCACCATGGGCCGATTAAAGGTGGGATGGTCGCCGCCCTGCTGTTCATGGTTGTTGGCCGGGTCGCCATCGACAAAGCGATCGGTCAGCAGGAAATAAATCGCCTCTTCGGCGAAGGGTTCCTGGGTGCCGTAGTAATGGGGGCGTTCCGGTTGACTTTGCTGCTGGGCACAGCCGCCCAGTAGCGCCAAACCGGCCAGCAGACTTAAGGTTGAATACTTCATGCCTCGACTCCTTCGTCGGTAACCAGCAAGGTTGCAAGAGCGGCCACCAAAAAGGAAACACCGCCGGTCACCAGTATGTAAATGGACTGATCGTCGAACAAAGTCCGCAACATCAACCCGAGAATGCTTACCGCCACTATCTGCGGAATGACAATAAAGAAATTGAAAATGCCCATGTAAACGCCCATTTTGTGCGCAGGCAGAGAACAGGAAAGTATTGCGTAGGGTACGGACAGTATCGACGCCCAGGCAAAACCCACCCCGACCATGGACACCAGCAGCCAAACTGGATCACGCACGAACAGAAAGGAAATCAGCCCCAGGGCACCCAGACAAAGGTTGATCATGTGCGCGCCCTTGCGACTGGTCCAGCGAGCCAAGACCGGGATGGCGAAAGCCGCCAAAGCCGCAAAACCGTTGTAGACCCCGAACAATACCCCGACCCAATCGGCGCCTTCGTTAAAGACCAGACTGGTTGGATCCAGAGTGCCGTAATGGTAGGAGGTGACCGCACTGGTGCCGTAGATCCAAAGCGCGAAGAGCGCAAACCAGGAGAAGAATTGCACCACTGCCAGCTGAGCCATGGTCTTGGGCATATGAAACAAATCGTGAGCAACCTGATAGATGCCGTTTTCGACTCGCCCCCGACGCAACATCCAGCCCGCCAGCAGCTGCAATAGGCCTATAGCCGCAACCAGAATCGCCAGAACCTGAAGTTTGGGATCCAAACCAAGGAATTCCACCAAAAGCGCAAACAACACCCCGGCAAGGGCGAAAGCGCCGCCCCAGTTGAAATAGGAGCTGACGCTGCGGGTCTCGGTTTCCGGGGCTGCGGCGCGCAATTCCGACTGATGTCGATCAAAAGCCGCCAACTGTTCGGGGCTGTATTCCTTGGTGCTGAACACCGTCCAGAGCACGGCTATCAGCAGCACCGCACCGCCCAGCCAGAAGGAGTAAATCACCGAGTCGGGCACCACTCCGGCTTCGGCGGTATTACTGATGCCAATCCAATTGGTCATGATCCAGGGCATGAAGGAAGCGCTGATTGCGCCCACTCCGATAAAGAAACTCTGCATGGCAAAGCCCCGGGTGCGCTGGCGCTCGGGCAGCATGTCCCCGACGAAAGCTCGAAATGGCTCCATGGAAATATTGATCGAGGCGTCCAGAATCCACAGCATGCCGGCCGCTACCCAAAGCGCGGGCGAGTGGGGCATGTACAACAGCGACAAGCTCGCCAGTATGGCGCCCACAAGAAAATAGGGCCGGCGCCGGCCCAGGCGATTCCAGGTTTTATCACTCATGTAGCCAATAACCGGCTGGACCAACAAGCCGGTAACCGGCGCTGCCAACCAGAGAATCGCCAGATCGTCGATCGGCGCTCCGAGGGTCTGAAAAATGCGGCTGACATTCGCGTTTTGCAGGGCAAAGCCGAATTGAATGCCCAGGAATCCGAAACTCATGTTCCAGATTTGCCAAAAGCTGAGTTGAGGTTTTTGTCTCATGGTGGCTACTTTATTTGAGTTATATAACTATGTTTGGCTAGCAGGCCAAGTTTAGCTGCTGAGTTACCGCTTTGCTCCCTCAAGTTTCAAGCTATCGCAACAGGAAAGGACTGCTTGCTCAGAGCGTCCAAATTAAGCAAGCAGGCCATTCAGGGCAAGCCACTGCATACGTATTCATAGCAAATCCGGCCGTTTCCCGGGTGCTTTCCTCCAAGTCAACAGTCTGCATACGTATGCAGGCTATTGCGCCCTCCAAGACCCCTCACGTAGATTTAAATCAAAGAATTATCGC
>CAZKCY010000445.1:0-1512 GCA_964551155.1 uncultured Marinimicrobium sp.
CCGGTAAACCTGGGCGCTAATGGCGAAGCCCGGCGGTACTGGAACGTCCGCCTCGGCAAGCGCCTGAATCATTTCTCCCAGGCTGGCGTTCTTGCCGCCTACCCGTGGGATATCGCTGAGACGCAGTTGATCGAACCAGAGAATGTCGTCTGAGTGTGCCATCGAAGTTCAACTCCTTGTGACTGAGCGGGGGTGTATTTTTATTCTAGGCTCAAAGCGAGTGGCCGGATTTGCGCAGGATCAGATAGAAGTGAAATATTGCTTCGGTTGCTGACGCCAATTAAGAGATACTTGGCTGATATGGTACGATTGACTTTTAGTCCAAGGTATAGAGGTATTGAACTCATGAAAAAAGCCCTTTCGCTCGCAGTGGCGCTGTTGTTGGCCGGCTGCCAGCAGGACGCGACCACGGCACAAACCCCGGATTCCTTAAAAGAAGCCTATAAAGACGCCTTTCTGGTTGGCTCGGCGGTCAACACAGCGATTGTCACCGGTGAAGACAAGCAGGCGGAGCAAATTGTTCTCAAACACTTCAATACCATTACGGCTGAGAACGACATGAAGGCCGGCCTCATCAACCCCGAGCCGGGCGAGTGGCATTACGGGCCGGCGGATGCTTTCGTCGAGTTCGGCGAAAAGCACGATATGTTCATCATTGGGCACACCCTGGTGTGGCACAACCAGACCCCGGCCTGGTTTTTCCAGGACGAAGAGGGCAACCCCAATACGCCGGAAGAGCAGATTGAGCGCATGCGCCAGCACATCGAAGTCGTTGCCGGACGCTATGCCGGTCGGGTACATGCCTGGGATGTCGTCAACGAGGTGATTGCCGACGATGGCTCCTACCGGCCCACCACCTGGGTGGAGGGCGTTGGCAGCGGCGACGAACTGGTCAAGCATGCCTTTAAATTCGCCCAGCAGTACGCGCCCGACGCCGAGCTGTACTACAACGACTTCAACGCCTGGCGCCCGGAAAAAGTCGACGGCATAGTGCGGATGGTGAAGATGCTACAGGAGGCGGGTATCCGCATCGACGGCGTCGGCATTCAAGGGCATTGGGGTTTGAATTATCCCAAGACCGAATACATTGAAAGCGCCATCGACAAGTACGCCGCTTTGGGCGTGAAAGTAATGATTACCGAACTCGATGTGGACGTATTGCCGCTGACCCGCGAAGGCCAGATCATCGGTACCGGCATGCTGCACCCGCAGTTTCAGAACGAGGAGTTCATGGAGTACCTGAACCCCTACGCCAATGGTCTGCCCGCCGATGTACAGCAGAAACTGGCCGATCGCTGGGCGGAGTTGTTCGAAATCTTCTATCGCAAACGCGACAAAATCGACCGCGTTACGCTCTGGGGCGTCACCGACGATATGTCCTGGAAAAACGACTACCCGATTGCCAACCGCACCAACTTTCCTTTGCTGTTCAATCGCGATGGCAGCGCCAAGCCGGCGGTCGATGCGGTGCTAAAAGTTCCTCAGAATTAGCGGTGGTGGGCAGTGCCCACC
>CAZKCY010000445.1:1522-2414 GCA_964551155.1 uncultured Marinimicrobium sp.
GACAACTGATCAAAGACGGCTAGCCCCCCTGGACCGAATCTGAGGGCCGGGGGCATAGTCCGTATAAGGTGGTCCCTATACCCAGCTCAGGGCATAGGGAGCTTTTTTAGGGGTAATACATCCTGTATTTGGTCTCAGGATATGCCACCAGCTCATAATAAGACTCCAGGAAGGTGACCAAGTCGATCAACTCGCTGACGGTCATGACGTCATTGTAATTGCGCATTTTTGACTGGCCGGCGCTATCGGTGACCTGTTCTTTGCTGTATCCGCCCGCCAACTTGTGCGAGGGATTGATGATTGAGGTCAACAAATCGGCATAGGTTTTGGCCCTGGGCTCAGAGCCGCCCAACAGAATTGGTACCTCCAGCTCTCGTTCAGAGACGGTGGACTCATAGCCTTTAAGCTTATGACAGGACTGACAGGCGTATTTATTAAACACCTGTTCGCCCTTTTCTAAATCACCTTCGGGCAGGCTGAACCCGCGAGGGGATTCCGGCCCCTTCGTGCAAGCGGCGACGACTAATGCGACACATACCAGCAGTAAAAATTTCATCATTGTTTCCCTCTATACAATCCGATCGAAAGGTCGGTCCCTACTGCGTCACTGCTCCATTTTTCTCGCATTTTACTGGTGTTACAAGAGGGGAAAGAAAATACAAAATACCCGATGGACTTTGTTTGAGCTGGGTCAAATGGGAAACGGATCTTGCGCTGATCAAAAGGTACTTGGCACAGTTTTTGGCAAATTTAGGGCTTGCTGAACTACGTCATTAACAATGGCTGAATGGGGCGGGCCAGAAGCTCGCTCATAACATCCGGCACGAACTGTCGCTTGATGGTGATGGCGTAAAAGTTCTCAAACAGGTTGGGCAGGGTCATGTATTCGACC
>CAZKCY010000446.1:0-2402 GCA_964551155.1 uncultured Marinimicrobium sp.
TAAGCCTCTTCATGCCGCAAGTAAAAATCATTCACCAAATCCGCTACTTGCTCCTGGTCCTGGCTTTCCATGGTGTCGCTACTACAGAAGTGGGTGCGGCAGTCTATTGGGCGTACTGAGTAGATTTTGCATTTACCGTCGGTGCCGAGGAATTTGCAGGAATCGGTGCCGGATTCGTAGAACTGAAAATCATCTGGCTGATTGGTCAAATGCTCGTGGATAAGGGCTACTTCGATACTGGTGAGGTTGGGCTCGCCGCCCATTTTGGAAATGTAGCAGCAGCTGGCGTCGCAGCCGGAGGATTTTTCGCAGGTCATGGCGCAGGAGTTTTGCGCGCGGGCGATAGAGCTGAACAGCTGTTTCAGCTCTGTGATGGCTTCTTCAGAACTCACGGATTGGCCGAGATTGAATCAAACGTGGTGCTCTGATTGATCACCGCTTGTAGCGCTTCCGCTGTGCTGGCTTCGTAATTGCGTGCGCCTACGGCGACCGAGCCGCCGACGCCAGTGTCGAACCAGCGCCGCATGCGGCCGGCATCGCCCATGGGGGAGCGGGTGCCCAGGGAGTTGAGCAGCACTACGGCTTTGGCTTCGCCGTCCATTTCGGTGACCATCACCAGGCAGCGGCCGGCGGCGTCCAGGTAGCCGGTTTTGCTCAGCTCTACGCCCCAGCTGTCTCGGTGTACCAACAGGTTAGTGTTGCCGTACTGCAGGCCGTATTTGGGGTTGCGGAACTGGACCCAGCGACCAGGACTGGTGGAGACGTCGCGAATCAGTTGGTGTTTATGAGCGGCGTTAACCAGCTTGAGTAAGTCGCGGGCGGTGGAGACGTTGGCATCCGACAGGCCGGTGGAATCCACAAAGCGGGAATTGTTCATGCCCAGTTCTTTGGCCTTGGCGTTCATGGCTTTGATGAATTCGTCGTAGCCGCCTGGGTGATGACGGGCGAGCAGGTAGGCGGCGCGGTTTTCGGACGACATAAGGGCGATGTGCAGCAGGTCGCCGCGTTTGGCCTCTGAGCCGATGCGGATGCGGGAGTAGGCGTTGGCGGCGGGCTGAAAATCGCGCTTGACCACCGGCAGCCATTCATCCAATGGCGCGCCGGATTCCACGACCACCAAGGCGGTCATCAGTTTGGTGACCGAGGCGATGGGCATGATCCAATCGGCGCGCTTGGCGAAGTCGGGGTTCTCGGCGCCGAGCGGCGCCACCAGGGCGCTGACCGAAGCCAGTTGGAGTTTGGTCGGGTCGCGCTCGGGGGCCGCGATGGTCAGACTGGAACAGAGGCTTACGAGGAGAATTAGCCCCAAAGATAAAGTTTTACGCACATCATTACCTTTTATGGTTTCTGTTATTTGGGATTGCTGGCCGGCTTGGACCCCGGCCGCTCCAAAAAGTGTCCTCAAAAGCGTTCCGGCTATTGAGAGCAAAAAATTCTGCTAGGGCCGCTTCAGCGCAAAGGCTATATAGCTGTCGCCCGAAGGGGTGCCCATCTTACCGCCGCCGGCGGCGATTACTACGTACTGTGTCCCATCAACGGAATAGACGCTGGGCGTGGCGTAGCCGCCGGCGGGCAGCTTGGTTTGCCAGAGAATTTCGCCGGTTTTGGTGTCGAGGGCGCGGAACATTTCGTCTTTGGTGGCGGCGATGAAGATCAGGCCGCTGGCGGTAACCACCGGCCCGCCGTAGTTTTCGGCTCCGGTGGGGGCTTCGCCGCCGCCCAGCGCGGAATCCGGCAGGTCACCAAAGGGCACCTGCCAGAGGTATTCGCCGGTGTTCAGATCCAGCGCATTGAGCGTGCCCCAGGGCGGCTCCACGGCCGGGTTGCCGTCGGCGTCCACAAAGCGGTGGTAGCCGTCGAAGGTGTAGGGAACCGTGTCGTCTTCACTCAGGGCTTCTTTGACCGGCTCCTGGGCGGCGGGCGCCAGAGATTGGTCGTCTTCATTCCACAGAAACGCCAGTAGGGCGTCCAGCTCCGGTGCGTTCAGGTCGGCAAAGGCGGGCATAAAGCCCCGGCCCTGGCGGATGACGGTTTCGGCCTGGGCTTTGCTCATGCGCTCGCCCAGCAAATCCAGTATCGGGTAGGCCTGTTGTGGGCCACCCAAGCGATCCGGCCCGTGGCAGCTGGCGCAGTGCAGCTGATACACATCTTCGCCGGAGGTGATTTTGACATCGGTCTGGACCGGGTTGAGTTTCGCGATCCAGGGCATTTCGTTGGAGTTGACGTACATTATGCCCTCGGGCGTTACCGCCGCGCCGCCCCATTCGGCGGCGCCGTCAAAGCCCGGAAAAATCACCGTGCCCTGGGTGTCGAAAGGCACAAACTGCCCGCCCGAGGTCACCTGGTTAAGCCGCTCCAGAAGGGCCGGGTCCGCCCCGGCCGGGGCCGGCCCGCCCATCAGC
>CAZKCY010000447.1:0-2401 GCA_964551155.1 uncultured Marinimicrobium sp.
GATCCAAGATTTCCGGCGCCGTGGTCTGGTAATGAGCCATAGGGTTGGCCTGGTTGGCGAACTGGTCCAAAACCCGTCCCCGCCCTTCAGCCTGCAGCGCCAGCGCCTTGTCGCGCGCGCCTTCCATACCCTCCTCCTTAGTTACCAGAATCAGCTCGGCACCGTAAGCTTTCATGGAGGCCTTGCGCTCTTCGGTGCTGCTTTCGGGCATGATCAGAATCATTCGATAGCCTTTGATGGCGGCCACCATGGCGAGGGCGATACCGGTGTTGCCACTGGTGGCTTCGATGATGGTATCGCCCGGGCGAATCAAACCTTCGGCCTCGGCCTGCTGAATCATCCAGAGCGCCGGCCGATCCTTGACCGAGCCGGCCGGATTGTTGCCTTCCAGCTTAACCAACAGTTGATTGCTGGTCTCCCCAGGAAGCCGCTGCAAGCGGACCAAAGGGGTATTGCCCACACAGGCTTCAATGGTCGGAAAGCTCATAATCCGCTATCTCGTTTCGTTAGCTGGCAATTGTAAAGGGCGCTTATTCTACCGCCGAATATGCTATGGTGAAACCGACAAAACAGCCTCAATAATAACCCTGGCAGGGTTCGCAAACCCCTATGTTGACCAAAAGCCTGAAACAAGACGTCTGGCGTCTAATATTGCTCCCAGCTCTGGGAATTACCCTGCTGCTGGGCGCCAGCCTCACCTACCTTTATCTGACCCAGCTGAACAAATTCGTCAATCAGCGCGGTGGCGCTCTGACGGAGAAGCTTGCGCATATGAGCCACGCCGCTCTGCGCCACAGCGACACCGAGCTAGTGCGAGCGCTGGTGGACGCCTCTTTGGAAGAGCCTTATGTGCGCGCCATCCAGGTGTATATTGAGCCCAGTGGCGAGCGCTATCGAAGCGGCGCCACCATGCTGGCGCCGACAGAAAACCAAGACGCCGATATGAGCCGGCCACAAAAGCGCCCGACCCCCAAATCGGTTCGCTTTGCCCACCCTCTGGTAGACACCCAAGGCAACAACCCCAGAGGCTGGATAGAGCTGGAGCTGTTGACCTCGCCATTTCTGGTGATGCGCTACCAGACCATTCTCATTGGTTTGCTGTTGACCCTATTCGGGGTGGTTTTGGCGAGCTGGCTGGCACTGAGATTGCGCCGGAAGATCGTCTCACCTCTAAAGAGTATCGAAAAAGTTGTGGCGAATATGGCTGAAGGCCATTTGGATCAACGCGTTGAGCCGCAACACAGTCGAGAGTTTCAGCAGCTGGCGGAAAGAATTAATGCCATGGGCAACTCCCTAGAGCAGGCCCATAAGGATATGCAGGTTCACATAGATCAATCCACCGAAGATCTGCGCGAAACGCTGGAAACCATCGAAATTCAAAACATCGAATTGAACATGGCACGCAAGGAAGCACTTGAGGCCAGTCGCATCAAATCGGAATTTCTGGCCAATACCAGCCACGAAATTCGCACTCCTTTGAACGGCATAGTGGGCTTTACCAATCTGGCTTTGAAAACCGATCTCGATGAGCAGCAACGCGAGTACCTACAAACTATTCGCGACTCCTCGCAAAACCTGTTGACGGTGATCAACGATATTCTGGATTTTTCCAAGATCGAGGCCGGCAAACTGACCCTGGAGTATGTTCCATTACCCTTGCGCCAGGTGGTGGAAGATGCGGTGCATATACTGGCTCCAGACGCCCATGAAAAGCACTTGCAACTGATTACTCTAATCGACGATAAAATTCCCTTGCAGCTGTTGGGCGACCCATTGCGCCTCAAACAAGTGCTTTCCAATCTGGTCAGCAACGCCATTAAGTTCAGCCAGCGGGGCAACATCGTTATTCAGGCGGTGTTGCTCTCCAAACAGGAAAACCAGATCACGTTGAAGTTCAGCGTCAGCGACAATGGCATAGGTCTGACCCAGGAACAAAAGGCCCGACTATTCAACGCCTTCAACCAAGCCGACAGCTCCCGCTCCCGAGAATACGGCGGCACGGGGCTTGGGTTGGTGATCTGCCGAGGGCTGGTTGAACGCATGGGCGGGGATATAGGTGTGGAAAGCGAGCCCGAGCAAGGCGCGCGCTTTTGGTTTACCGCGCGTATGGGTATCGACAAGCGGCAACCCGAAACCGATAATCATTTCATGGCCGGCCGAGAGGTATTAATTTGCGGCGACAATGTCGCCTCAGGCCGCCAGTTGCAGCATCTGCTGAAACAGTGGCAGGCTTCCACAGACTCCATTCAAAGTATTTACGACGCTTTCTCCTATCTGCGCAAGGCGCGCGAAGCCGGGCGCCGCTTTGATCTAGTCATTCTGGATCTGGAACCCGGCGAGAAGCGCATTCAGCAGCCCTTGCTGCACAAGTTAGCCGCTCAGCTAAAAGCCGAATTTGATT
>CAZKCY010000448.1:0-2399 GCA_964551155.1 uncultured Marinimicrobium sp.
CATCGGGTGGTAGTAGCTGATGAACTGCAAAGCGTCGGCGACGCTTTCGATCAGATCGGCTTGGCGAATCACGGTGGTCATGGAAGCTCTCTCTAAAACGGGGGCTTATCAGGAATCAACGAAGAGGCGGCATTTTACACCATCTCCCGGAGCTGCGCTTCGTCAACGGCTAGACTCGCGCCAGCAAGAAAAAGACGGAATCAAAAGGCAAAAGGACTATTAATGGGGTTGCAATCGATTACAGAAGGACTACAATTTAAATAACGTCGTGAGGAGTATTTTTATCGTGACGATTCGCCCGAGCCATTTCGGGTTCTGCTTGGCATCCCCGCCCTCTCTGCTGAAGATCAATTTCGGCACCGGTTTTCTTCCCTCAATAATAAACGCCCCTTGGCGTCCGATATCGGAGTGTTTAGCCCATGGCTACCACTATTGAACCTTGCCCCTTTTGCAGCGGCAAACATTTGCACATCCATCAGAAAGGTCTGAGCTACTGGATCGTGTGTCAAAGCTGTCGTTCAGAAGGGCCTCATTGCCTGGAGCTTGAACGAGCAATCACCCAGTGGAACAGTACCTCGAGGAAAATTGTCGGCGCGGCCGTAACCCCTCCAGAAGCGGAGCGCCGACCAGCCATTGCTGGTCGGCACTAAGGTCGCGCCCCCGGCTAAGGGCCGGCTTGTCCCAGCTGCTGTTTGATCGCGAGCAGATCGCGGTTGATGCTGCGACGGTAGGAATCTATGGCCGCTATGGCCTCTTCGTTGGTTTTAACCCTATCGCTCAAGTTTCTAAGCTGAGCGACTCGATCATCGAGCTGGTCCAGCTTTTCTTCCAAATTTTGCAGCCGCTTGCGCTGCTCATCTAGAGACGCCACTGAATTTTTCAATGCGGTTACTGCGCCCTGAACGTCGCTCAGCGATTTCTTCAAATTCGCCGCAGCCGTCTGGGCACTGCTGGCTTCTTTCTTGACGCTGGCCAATTCGCCACTCAATTTTTCAATTTGCTCAGTATTGCCGGCGATATTTTTGCGGTTGGTGTCGTAAGAGACACCCCAAAGTTTGCGAATTTCCGAATCGGCCCATTTGAGTTTGGCCTGGATTGCCTCGACGGATTGGTTGGATTCATCGTAGGTAACATCCAGCCGGCTTTCGAGATCCGCGATACGATTTTCGGCTTGCACGAGACTCTGCTGTGCCTCGGTGAACTTCCAGGCCAAAAAGCCGCTGCCGCCCAGGCCGGCTAGCGCCACGATAAGCGCTAAGATGGCCAAGCCACTGGGGCTTGAAGAAGAAGGCTGGCCACCTCTGGGAGGAGTGCCGCCTGGAGGCGGAGTTGTCGGAGGACGCTCGGACCGACGTTGGCCGGGGCGCTGGCGAGCTTCTATTTCGTCTTTATCGGGAGTGATACCCGAAAGCGTGGGTTCTTTGCGTTCCATAACCTGGGATAACTCTAGTTTAGGTAGATCTATTTGAGGCAATATCGGTGCGATTTATAGCAGCTATAGCGCCAAAAAAGAAGGTTTTGGCGCACAAAGCGGCTAACTCCGCTACGTAAAAAGCCAGACCCCGGCGCTCTGCGCCGAAGCCTGGCTTTCTAGAAACACCGCACAGCCTGAGCGCAACGCGCAGACCGAGCGATTGAGCCAGTGCCCGCTGATTACTTGCCGTAATTCTCGTTCACAAACTCCCAGTTAACCAGCGCCCAGAAGGCTTCCAGATACTTGGGACGAGCATTGCGGTAGTCGATGTAGTAAGCGTGCTCCCAGACATCGACCGTCAACAGCGTGGTTACGCTCTCGTCGGTCAAGGTGGTTTCAGCATCGTCGGTATTGACGATAGCAACGCTGCCGTCAGACTTTTTCACCAGCCAAGTCCAACCGGAAGCGAAGTTGCCAATCGCGGAGTTGGTGAACTCTTCTTTGAATTTGTCAAAGGAACCGAAAGACTTCTTGATGGCGTCCGCGATTTTGCCGGTTGGCTCACCGCCGCCATTGGGGCTCAAGCAATTCCAATAAAAAGTGTGATTCCACACTTGCGCGGAGTTGTTGAAAACGCCGCCAGAGGAAGTTTTGATAATGTCTTCCAAGCTCTTGCCTTCGTACTCGCTGCCTTCGATAGCGGCGTTGAGTTTATCGACATAGGTCTTGTGATGTTTCCCGTAGTGATACTCGAGAGTTTCTTCAGAGATGTGCGGTGCCAGTGCATCTTTCGCATAGGGCAGTGCAGGTAATTCAAAAGCCATAACATTTCTCTCCTGGACACGGTTATGAATGTGAGGCGACCTGGCGTTTGCCAGCCAGACCGCGGAGACACAGCGTCCGCTCTGTGCACCCAGTATCCCCGGGCCAGGCAGCAAAACGCGTAATCGGGTCGTCAGTTGTGAGCGGTAACTGCTCGCTGACT
>CAZKCY010000449.1:0-2397 GCA_964551155.1 uncultured Marinimicrobium sp.
CAGCATTATGGGAAAGGCCCACAACTCGCCCAGCTTCAAGGGTTCGAGGGTCTGGTAGACAGCGACAAACTGGCAGACGTTTTCGCTGTCAACGCGGCCATCCATGTGGGAGATAAGCTCCAGCGCCAAATCGTAAATGCGAGGAAAACCCGCCGATTGACCCTCGGCCAGGCGCGGCAACTGTCGGCTGTATCCCCGCGGAAGGTGCCGTCGGGCCAAGCCAATCTGCTGTTCGATTAAATAAAAGTTATCCAGCAGCCATGCTTCGGTGGGTATTATTCTTTGCCCTGTCGCTGCGGCCGCCGAGACCAAATCGTAGGCAGCAAAAAGAACCTGCGCATTGTCCGCCAGTCGGGGCAGCAATCGGTCAGGACCGGGGTGCGGTTCAACTCTATGCTGCTCCGCTAAGCTGGCCGCATGACGCTTGAGTTGCTCAATGCTGAACAGTTCAGCGCGCAATAACTCGGTATCCCTATCATGCATCGACTGGCCCCCAGTATCTGCCGAAAATCTAAATGCATTAGTGGCGCTTGTTCCTTGCTAATATCGGCCCTTTGCGGGCGAGTGCCGTTTCACTTTAGTTGGCTACTTTATATTATAACAAGAATTAAATTTCCCGCGGCCTCTTTTGCTTCTGATCGGCGCCCGGTCGTTCGGTTTTCTGTACGCCAGAACGCAAAGGAATCTGTTTGCCTGCGTGAGTTTCTTCGTGCGGTAACGCACCGACGCACTGGCCCCCGCTGAGCGACTGTAATTGATCCAAACCAGAGAACCTTTTGTCTATGGTCTTTGATCGTTCGGGTAGAAATGCGTCAATTGGTTTTTACATAAATTTTGACGACAACAGCTAGGCTAGTTAGGGTTTATTGAGAGCCAGAGACATGCAGAGCAACGCCCGATTATCCGATTTTATTCGGTCTGATATTGAGCCAATTCTTCAGGCATGGGAGGATTTTGCCGACACTCTTTTTCATGCCAAGCGTATGGATAAGAGTGAACTTCGCGACCACGCAAGAGATATGCTTCTGGTAATTGCGGACGATCTCGAATCCAGCCAGAGTGAGTCCGAACAGTCTGCCAAATCAAAAGGTGCTGGACCGGAGCTTAGCCAAAAGTCCTGGGCTGAAGTTCACGGCGGCGAGCGCCAGTCCAGCGGTTTCAGTGTCTTGGAGACTATTTCAGAGTTTCGCGCCTTGCGGACGAGCGTGGTGTCACTCTGGACCGAAGCTTTCCCATCGCTGTCCGGTCTACAGTTGGACGACCTCACTCGATTCCACGAGGCTATAGATCAGGCGGTGGCGGAGTCTCTGGACCAATATGCAGCCGAAAAAGAGATGCAAACCCGCTTGTTCGGAGCCGTACTGGCCGCATCGCCGGATCCGATTTATGTGTTGGATCTCCAGGGAAAATTCATTTACGCAAACGAGGCCACCGCTGATCTTTTCGCGCTAAATCCAAAGGATATCGTTGGGCAATCGGCTCTTGGTTCAGAGTTTGCCTTCACCTCGGACCTGCAACGGGTCCTGGGTAAAGCGATCTCTGAAAAATCTACCTATCGAGGCAAGCTCACCCAAACATTTGCCTCGGGAAAAGGCGAAAGGTTCGAGTATTTGTTCGCGCCCGTGCTGGACGAGAACCGAAAAACCGAGGCGATAGTTGGCATTTTTCGGGATGTCACTGAACAGGCGATAGCGGAAGAAAAAATCTGGCACAACGCTCATCACGACCTTCTCACCGGGCTACCGAATCGGCGGCTTTTTCTCGATCGTTTGGACCAAGAAGTCAAGCATGCGAATCGCAGCAGTTTACCGCTGTCGTTACTGTTCTTGGATCTTGATGGCTTTAAGGAAGTCAATGATTCGCTCGGCCATGAGGCGGGGGACCGTTTGTTGTCTGCAGTGGCCGAGCGCCTTAGGGGTTGTGTCCGAGAGGAAGATACAGTCGCCCGCATGGGCGGCGATGAATTTACCGTGATTCTCACCGGCGCAAAACAGCGTAAGGATTTAGAGCATTTGGCTAAGATCATTATTGATGCACTGGCGGTGCCTTTTCATATCGCACATCACCCAGTCCAGATTTCCGTCAGCATTGGCATCGCCTTCTACCCTCTGGACGCAACCTCTCCAACGACCTTGCTGGAAGCTGCTGACCAGGCGATGTATAGAGCCAAAAAAACCGATTCTCAACGGATGTATTTCTTTGCCAGTGATTTGTTCGGAAACACGACGGGCGATAAGTTTGGCAGCGTACAGACGAAGTCTTGAGCTTAGATTAACTTGTGGCTTCACCCTGCATCTACTCGAGTCTAGGGTAGGTGGCAGAACTCGAAGACGCACAATTAAGTGGAAATCAGCATATGAACAAGGATCAATTTAAAGGTCATGCAAACGAATCGAA
>CAZKCY010000450.1:0-2396 GCA_964551155.1 uncultured Marinimicrobium sp.
GCGCTGTCCGAGTTAACGGTTAGCATCGCCTTTGGTCAAGTGCCCGAGGGCATTACCGGCCACCCTGGCTCGAGAACCACCTCTTACATTCTGCCAGGCGAGCAGCTCGATGCTACCTCCATGCCTCAGGCTACAACCACTGATCACTGGTACATAATGACCGGCCTAGAGGTAAAGGCGCCGGAGAGCGCCGCCGCCATAGCGATTATGGGCGATTCCATAACCGACGGCCGCGGCTCCGGCACCAACAAGCAAAATCGCTGGCCCGATGAGCTCGCCAACCGCCTGCAAGCGCATGAAGCCACCCAGCAGGTTGCGGTTCTCAATCAAGGCATTGGCGGCAACTGTGTTACTCGGCCTTGCCTGGGCCCAGCCGGGGTGGAGCGTTTTGAGCGCGATGTACTTAACCAAAAAGGGGTTGAGTGGCTCATCATTTTGGAAGGCATCAACGATCTTGGCAGTAATGGAAGTATCGAAAAAGCGGAAGAAATTATTGCCGCCTACCAAGAGATGATCCAGCGAGCCCAGGCCGCAGGCATCAAAGTCTATGGCGCCACCCTTACGCCGATTAAAGGGTCGGGCTATGAAAGCCCAGGCACGCTTGAGGCAGTAGAGACGATCAACCATTGGATACGCCACAGCGGTGAGTTTGACGCGGTTATTGATTTTTACGAAGCGGTCAGCGACCCCGAGCGGCCGGGTTATCTGAAGCCTGAGTACGACAGTGGCGATGGCTTGCACCTAAGCGAAAAGGGCTATCGTGCCATGGCGGAAGCGATTGATCTGTCGCTGTTTGAGCAATAAGCACCGCTCTGGACCTGACTACCGCATCCGAGTATGATGCGCGCTGTCCAAACCCCATTTGGAAGCTCAGTTTTGCACCCGTAGCTCAGCTGGATAGAGTAGGTGGCTTCGAACCACTTGGTCGGGAGTTCGAATCTCTCCGGGTGCGCCAGATACTAAAAAGCCTCGCTCATAGAGCGGGGCTTTTTTGTATATGCTTGTATCTCGAACGCCCGAATAACTTGGTTCGAACTCCTCACTACTGCTGGACAAACATGCGCAGGCTGGCATTATGTTGAACGGCAGTTTCAATAACGACACCCAATGTGATTTAAAAGCACTTACTAAAGGCCACTTACTCAAACTACTGGCATGAATCGCCTGGAGAGCTAACTCCATGATCTCACTTAAAGTTAACGGCCAGACCCAGTCGCTGGACCTGGACCCCGATACGCCCCTGCTTTGGGCCCTGCGCGACACACTCAAACTGACCGGGACAAAGTTCGGCTGCGGCGCGGCGCTCTGCGGTGCTTGCACGGTACACGTCAACGGACAGCCGACCCGCTCCTGCAGCCTACCCATCTCCGCCGCGAAAGATGCCGACGTGCGTACTATAGAAGGGCTGGAATCACCCCAGTCCCAGGCCGTGCAGAGCGCTTGGCGTGAATTGGACGTGGTGCAGTGCGGCTACTGTCAATCGGGGCAGATCATGTCCGCGGTGGCCCTGCTGAACAATCACTCCCGGCCCAGCGACGACCAGATCGACGACGCCATGCAGGGCAACCTCTGCCGCTGCGCCACCTATCATCGTATTCGCGCCGCCATTCACAAGGCAGCGGAGCAGTTGGGGGAGGAAGCCTGATGCACTTCCTGCAACGCTATAACCAAACGCAAATTCCCGCCACATCAATAGCCGGGCAACCCCTGAGTAGGCGTTTGTTTTTAAAATCCGCAGCCGTCGGTGGCGCCCTGGTAATCGGCTGCGGCGCTTTACCCGCCTTGGCGTCCACCCCCAGCGCTGAGCGCGAACCCGCGAAGGGCGAATTGATCTTTAACGCCTTTTTGAAAATCACCCCGGACGATCGGGTAACCGTGGTGGTTAAACATCTGGACATGGGGCAGGGCGTTAGCACTGGCCTGACTACCTTGGTGGCAGAGGAGCTGGACGCTAACTGGGAGCAAATGACCTGGGAACACGCGCCCGCCGACGCCAGTCGCTACAACAATCTGTTTTTCGGCTCCGTCCAGGGCACTGGCGGCTCTACCGCTATAGCCAATTCCTGGGAGCAGATGCGCATGGCCGGCGCGGCCGGGCGTGCCATGTTGGTGGCCGCTGCCGCGCAACTGTGGCAAGTGCCTGCCGAAGAGGTTCAGGTCAGTCGAGGCCTGGTCAGCCACGGCAATCACCAAGCCAGCTTTGGGGAGTTGGCGGCCAGGGCCGCCCAGCTGCCCGTGCCGGCTGAGCCCAGCCTCAAAGACCCTAAGGACTTTGTGCTGATCGGCGCCCAGCTGCCGCGCCAAGACAGTATCGAGAAAACCGAAGGCAGCGCCGTTTACACCCAGGATATTCAGCTGCCCGATATGCTTACCGCAGTGGTGCTCTACCCACCCAA
>CAZKCY010000451.1:0-2396 GCA_964551155.1 uncultured Marinimicrobium sp.
ATAGCAGCATCGCCTCGGCATCCATTTGCTCACCGTCGTCGGCCAGACGGGCCTGGGGAATTGACAGCGAGAGAGAGGGGGCGTCGTTCACGCCCCGATAACTGATCTGAGTGTCGGTAATCTTTAAGTCTTCTATGGGGATGACCGGGACCGGCCCTTGTTGGGCGGTTGGTTCCTCTTCCGAGGCGGGAGGCTCGAACACCCAATTGGCACCATGCTGCTCGGATTTTTCCAAGGACATTTTTAACGACTCAAGCTCCAGCTCGGCAAGTGCCAGCTGGCCAGTCAATAGAGCCGTTAGTGAGGGCGCCACGCCCAGATGCTCCAGCTCAATCATGTTGTCGGCTTGAGTCCAGCCGGGATTTGAAAGGCTCAACTCATTGGCGGAAAACCGCGGCCGGGGCAGGAGACTGAGCGAGAGGTCGCCATTGATGGTCAGGGAGCGGCCAGTTGCCTCTTGGACGCGTTCGGCGATCATGGGTTTGAGAAAATTCCAAGAGATTAGCTCCACTACCAGCACGGCAACCAGCAGTAGCGCCAGCAAAATTGCGGCGGTCCATTTAATGCCAGACTTCAAAGCTGTGGGGATTGAGCGCATACCGATCCTTCAGATAGAGGCCGCTGCGCAGGCTATGACAACTAAAACACTGTACTCGAGCGCTTGCCAGAGCGCGCAACGCGAAAACACACTCCTTACAGCATAGGAAACATCGACCGACTATTCGAGTCGAGTTAATGAGGGGCGCGCAGCGAATGACTTAGGTGGAATGAAAAAGCAGCAAAAAGACTGAAACCGGG
This sequence comes from uncultured Marinimicrobium sp., assembly GCA_964551155.1. Classification (GTDB taxonomy): domain Bacteria; phylum Pseudomonadota; class Gammaproteobacteria; order Pseudomonadales; family Cellvibrionaceae; genus CAZKCY01. The sequence goes on from CAZKCY010000451.1 coordinate 799, forward strand.
GGCGGAAGGCGGAAATATGATGGGAAATTCGATAAGAAACGCTGTTCTGAATTAAAAAGGCTGCCTTTGCAGGCAGCCTTTGAAGCTTGGGGGTTCTATCACCCAATCAGAAGTCGAAAATATCGCCCAACAAGCCGCCGCGTTTTTTCTTGCCGTAGTAGTGGCTATCCTGGCCATGTTGATGACTCGAGGGTCTTTCGCCGCCGTAACTGGAGGGTCTGGGCTGACTCACCGGTGCTGCCGGCACTGAACGCTCGATGATTTTATCCAGCTCGCCGCGGTCCAACCAAACGCCCCGGCACTCTGGGCAATAATCAATTTCTATGCCTTGGCGATCACTCATTACCAAATTAGTATCTCTGCACACTGGGCATTTCATACTGCTCACTCCTGTCCACTGAAAAAGGCCGGCTTTCCAATCGTCAAAGCCGGCGCCACTACAAAAGCTCAACTTTCTGTCACCAGAGGAAGAAATTCAAGTCATTCCCACGGCCGGCAGATAAAAAAAGGCCGCAGCACAACGGCTGCGGCCTTCTGGTTGCATCACTCGTTTACCGACTAGTTACATTGTATCGTGGCTTCGGGCGCTTTGCCCTTTTCCACATAGACATCCGAGAAAGTGATATCGAGACTGCCTTCGGTAATCAGCGAGAAAGGCCTAACTACCTGAGTAATAAACTCATCCACCGGCGCCGCCGTGCCAAAGTTGGCGCCGGCTCGGGGAAAGCAAGACAGATCGACGCTGACCGTCTGCCAGCCGTCGTCCGCCAGCTGGCGCAGCTTTTCGGTCAAATCAATATCGGAGGCGCAATAGGATCCACAGCCCAGACGCAGGTAGGTGGTTTCCGCCGGCGGCTGATTGACCTTCAGGTCGAAAACCAGAGCGGCCTTGTCGCGCAGGTAGCCGGTATAGTCCTGCCGCTCCTCGGCAAACAGGGCCACCTGACCGCTGCCTGCGCCGTTCCAGACCACGCGCCGGGCGTCCTGCTGCTCGTTGCGATCCACCGCTTCGATACTCAAGGTCGACACCTGATGAGTGTTGGTGGTCATAACCTCCCGATCATTGGCATTGCCGATAATTTCCAGGGCGTAGGGGTCTTGTGCCCGGCGATCGAAAATATCGAGCCGATCCTGAGTTTCCGCCAGTTTCAATCCTTCTTCGGGCAGTTGCTCCAGGTTACCCTCGTCGGAATAGCTCAGACCGTAGCCGTAGGGGAACAGCGGATCATAATTTTCGTCGCCGCGATTGAGCCGGCCCTGGTCAGGCGTTTTGGGCCAGCTGAAGCTCAAGCGGCCGCGCATGTCGTAATTGATCTCACCATCCGGAGTACGGAAGATCACATCGGCCACGCCATTGCCCTCGGTGCCCGGCTGCCAGATGCTCACAAAAGCGTCTGAGGCGTTCAACTCCGGATTCACCCAAAGGGGGCGGCCGGTAATGAACAGAGAAACCACCGGAATGCCCTGGGCCCTGAGCTTTTTGAGCAGTTCCAGATCGCTTCGATCCCTCGGCTTGTAGGCCAGATGAGTGGTATCGCCCTGCATTTCGGCGTAGGGATCCTCGCCGTAGACCACTATGGCAACGTCGGGCTTTTCAG
>CAZKCY010000452.1:0-589 GCA_964551155.1 uncultured Marinimicrobium sp.
TGAGGACTATCTGAACAGCCTGTTCACATACATCGAACAATAGTTGTATTTATGGCAACAGAAACCACAGACACCCAAGATCGTTACTATGCTCATTCAGTCTCTAGCAACGATCAGGCTTATTGGCATAGACTTTCTGATCACCTTAAGCAAACAGGTACTTTAGCTGCATCTAATGCAAGATTTTTCAACGCAGAATGCATGGCTCATATAGCTGGACTTCTACATGATTTAGGCAAATACACAAGCGAATTTCAGCATCGTCTTCAGGGAGATAAGATACGTGTTGATCACTCTACCTGGGGGGCGATTCTTGCCAAGAAAGATTATGGAGCATTGGGCCATTTACTGGCATATGCGATTGCCGGTCATCACGCTGGCCTAGCCAATGGCAGGGATCAGGGCAGCAGAATACCACTAGCAGAAAGGCTTGAAAAAGAAGACATGCTTCCAGCCTTGTCTAATATATGGAAAGACGAGATTCAGTTGCCTGCTGGCAAGGAACCTGCACAATTCACCCCTCGATCACAATTTGCATACTTTCAGCTTTCATTTTTGGGACGGATGCTGTTTTCAGCGCTTGTCGACG
>CAZKCY010000452.1:599-2384 GCA_964551155.1 uncultured Marinimicrobium sp.
ACGCGGACTACCGCGACACAGAAGCCTTTTATGCCGCTACCGAAGGCAAAACAGTAAATCGAAACGGATTCCCACCACTGGAAACACTCAGGCAAGAATTGGAAAAGACCCTTTCGAGCTTCGAGCCAAACTCAGACGTCAATGAACTTAGGCTGGACATCCTGAATCATGTGCGAGATGAATCCGATAAGGCGCCCGGCCTATTTTCCTTGACAGTGCCCACTGGCGGTGGCAAAACGCTGACCTCTCTGGCGTTCGCTCTTGACCACGCGATCCGTCACGGCCTGAGACGCGTAATCTTCGTCATCCCGTTTACCAGCATCGTTGAGCAGAATGCTGCTGTATTCCGACAAGCCCTGGCCCCCTACGGTGATACCGCCGTGCTCGAACACCACAGCGCTTATCAGGATGATGAACAGAAAGCGCCGGAAGCGGCGGACAAGCTCAAAAAAGCAATGGAAAACTGGGAGGCACCAATTGTGGTGACCACATCTGTCCAGTTCTTTGAGAGCCTTTTTGCCGACCGCCCCTCGCAATGCCGAAAATTGCACAACATTAGTGGCAGCGTGGTTATTCTGGATGAAGCTCAGAACCTGCCTCTAAAACTCTTAAGGCCTTGCGTTGCCGCAATTGACGAACTGGCTCGCAACTACCAGACAAGCCTTGTTCTATGCACGGCCACCCAGCCGGCACTAACCGCCAATGACGAATTCAAGAACGGACTTTCCAATGTTCGCGAATTGGCGCCGGACCGGGAGCGTCTTTTTGACCAGCTGAAACGAGTAACACTCCACCACATTGGGGAAACTTCCGATGAAACCATCACTGATGCACTCCGGGAGAATAAGCAAGCACTCTGCATAGTCAACAATCGCCGCCATGCCCGCAGCCTCTACAAGCGAATTTCGGATGAACCCGGCGCTTACCACTTGACAACCCTCATGTGCGCAAGCCATCGAAGCAAGGTGCTTGACGAAATCCGCAGGAAGCTGCTGCAGGGTCAACCGTGCCGGCTGGTCTCTACATCCCTAATCGAAGCCGGTGTGGACGTGGACTTTCCCCTGGTGCTGCGAGCCGAAGCGGGGCTCGACTCCATTGCCCAGGCAGCCGGGCGCTGCAACCGTGAAGGGAAGCGTGCTCGGGAGGATAGCGAAGTCCGAGTTTTCACCGTGGCTGATGACTGGCCGATGCCGCCGGAACTCGAACAGTTCGCCCAGGCTTCCCGGTCCATCTTCCGCCAGTTCGACGATCCACTTTCACTCGACGCGATCAACGCCTATTTCCGCGAGCTGTACTGGCAGAAAGGTAAAGAGCTGGATACTAAAGACATTCTGGGCCGTCTCGAACGCTGCCAAATCGACAGCCTCCCGTTTGAGTGGATCTCAGACCACTTTCGCATGATTGAGAGCACGATGATTCCGGTGATCATTCCTTATGACGAAAAGGCCCGGCAAGCGATCAAGGCGCTTGAACACGCAGAACGGGTAGGCGGCATCAGCCGCAGACTGCAGACCTATCTAGTTCAGATTCCGGATCAGGCTTACAAGGCTCTGAAGAGCGCTGGGGCCATACAGACTGTCAGAGAAATAGAATTCGGAGAGCAGTTTCTCGAGCTGGTCAATATGGACCTCTATCACCCGAACTACGGGCTTAACTGGGATGATTCAGTGTATCTCAGTCCGGTAAGTTCAGTTTATTAAGTCGTCAGAAAGACGTGGATCAACCAGGAGCAGAAAATGGCATATGGAGTCAGATTACTTGTCTGGGGGGATCGGGCCTGCTTTA
>CAZKCY010000453.1:0-2378 GCA_964551155.1 uncultured Marinimicrobium sp.
TACTGCTTTCATAAACTATTTCTCTGTTGAGCCCTGTCCCTTGTGCCAAAAAAATTAGCTAGCGCAGCGATTTGACAGACAGCTCGCTGCGCCAACTTCTCAGGTTACTCCGCCACTAAAGGATCGATACTGATGTTATCGAACTCTATGGTCACATTATTTTCTCCGGGAGCGGCGTACAGCCCCACATGCCAGCTGTCGCTCTCTGCCGTCGCTTTAAAGTCAGTGGTGCTGTTGGCCTGAATAAAGTCGACACCGTCTTTGGAGTAGTAGCGCTTGACTCTTTTATCGGTACCGTCGTCATAGATTTCGATGCGCACATAGTCGCCCACTTCAAGCTCGGTGATGTTGGAGCGCGAGCGACTGCCATCGGGCTTCATCTGGGCGCGCGAGCCAATGAGCGCCGCCGGGTCTCCATCAACATAGAAACCGGCATCGGCCCAGCCCGGCAGTTCCGAATAGGCGGCTACCGGCGTCTTGTTCTCCATAATCATGATGCCAAAGCGGTAGGAGTTACCGACTCCCAGATCAGCGCCGCTGATGCTGGAGATTTGCGCGGTGAACATGAAATCGCTCATTTCCACCAGCTGACTGGCAAAGAACAGATTGTGGTTGGAGGAGGACATGTTGCCGCCAGTAGCCGTCAGAGTTACCGCAGTGTCCGTGTTTTCAGTCACTTCACCAGAGGGCGCTATGTCCGAGGAACCGACCATATTCAAGGCTTCGGGCAACCAGGCCGCATCCGAGCCGGGCGCGCCATCCAGGTACTCTATGGTGATGTTGTCGATGGTGAGGTTGGCCACCCGACTGTCGGCACGTATCTGGAGGAAAGAGGTGGCGGTGCCGATCGCCGGCTCCAATACCAAATCGTAAGGCAGCGCGGGAATATCCGCCGGGGTCAGCTCTGAAATCTTGGAATCGCCGCCATGAATTGAGCTACCCGAACTGGTGGTGTTGTTGTCCACATAAACCTGGAACTTGCCCGGATCGGCTTCATCCACACTGGTGAAGTCGGTGACGCTCAAGGTAATGCGGTAAGGCGCCGACAGATCCATATCACCGGAGGGTTGAACGCCATCCGCTGTAGGCACACCGGTATCGCCAATGGTAAAGCGGGCGTTATTCATCGACAGGGCGCCGTCGGCGACTGTGATGCGACTGCTGCCACTGGTGACTTTATAGAAGGGATCGGTGCGATCGCTGGAGATCGACAGGAAGTCGGCTTCGGCGTTTTGCCCGAACAGAGTGTCGGCATCGGTTGACAGATCGACCGTCAGCGGCAGACCGGTAAAGGGAGTACCTTCGGCGACCGGCTCGGGCGCGTTGGTATCGTCGCCGCCAGTCGCGGGGTTCACCAGTTTGTAATTGGAATCCTTGGTGGAACAGTCAGGTTGCGGATTGTTGCCGGCGTCGCTTTGATATTCAATCAAAAGATCGTCGAACACCGCCCAGCCGCCGCTGGAAACGCGCATGGCGATAAAAGAATTTTCCGTGCCCACCAACTCGGGCTTGGAGGCTACTAATTCGCCCCCGCTCTGAAGCGTGGTGTCGCCGGGAATATTGATTTCCACCCGCTGGCCCGGAATTAACGTATTGACCGGCTGGTTGAAGATGCGCGAACCGACGTTACCGCCACCGTGGATGGAGCTGGCCTCACTGGTGGTGTTATTGTCGACATAGATCTGAAAGTCGCTGGAGCTGGCCGTGTCCGGCGCGGCGACCACACAGAAGGAGATTTTGTAGGGCTCGGTAAGGTCCAGCTCGCCCCAGCTCAAGCCTTCGTCTATGCCCTCGCCGGGCGTGCTGTCCTTGCGGGGAATCTCGACATCACCAGCAAGCGGAGACACCGTTTGAGCAAGGGTAAAACGCGCATCGCCCAGGCGCATTTTCTGATCCGCGTCAGCGGTAATCCAGTTTCCGCCTTCCGGGTCGACACTGCCGTCTTCCATAAAAACGCCAGCCATGGAGAAGTAAAAATTGTCTTCGCCGTCCTCTGCATCACTTGCCAGGGCTTTGTAGTCAGCGGAGAAAAAGCCCTGGGTATCGCTGGCTCCAAAATCTTCAATAATGGGCAGCTCGGTATTGGTGATCTCGGGCAGTTCGCTGCCGCCACCCCCGCCACCATCAGTGGGCGTAGGGGTTTCTATGTTAATAACGATATCCGGTGCGTCTGAACTGGGTTCGCCGCCGCAGCCTGCAACTAGCCCGGTTGCAGCGATCATTCCACTCAATAATGTCAGCTTGTTCATAGTTTTGCCCTTATTTATTGTCGATTCATGAACCGGCAAACCATCGCCCGCCGGTCGGCGATCAGTAAAATTTGTAATTCACACCAAACTGGTAGGATCTTCCGTAATCCTCGGACTCGTAGAGCATGT
>CAZKCY010000454.1:0-2352 GCA_964551155.1 uncultured Marinimicrobium sp.
GGTGCGGATGCGTTTGCGACCGATCATCATGACCTCTTTGGCGTTTATGCTTGGGGTTACGCCCTTGGTACTTGCTACCGGCGCCGGCTCAGGTAGTCAAAACGCCATCGGCACCGGTGTTTTTGGCGGTATTTTGTCGGCCACGGTGTTGGCAATCTTCTTTATTCCGGTGTTTTTCATGGTGGTGTTCGGTTTTGCTGAGTGGCTGTCCGCTAGAAAAACGCCTGCAGTTGAGCAACCGATAGCCGATCAGAGCTAACTGGCTGAGAGCGTCAACTCGGTAACTTTATAGCCCTGTTGAGTCAGTATCTTTGATGCAGCTGGGCGGGCACTGCATTGCCGTTTAGTAATCAAAAGGTGCATTGGCGAAAATACTTTTGTTGATTTTTAGCGCATTAAATTGACCCGCTCACCCATTGAGTGCACAGCAGAAAACGTCGCCATCCCTCATTCACTCCCTCTGATTTTTATATCTGATTGATTTAAATCAAAATTTTTTTTGCCCAGATAAATTATGGTCTAGTGGCATAGGCTTTGCTCTATGGATCATTGCGAAAGCGCGGTAAGGAAGTTTTGATTGGTCCTTCATGAGCTTCTGGCGCAAAGGCGGGCGTTGCAAAAAAGTGCATAAGCGAGGGACTTTGCTTTAAAGCTTGTGTGCATATTTGGTTCACGCCTCTCCGCTTTCGTTTTTTCGCTTATTAATCGAATTGGAGAAGCCTAATGAAGAAAGCCACCGCTCAGGGTGTCGGTACCGCAGTATTGTTGGCGTGTTATAGCTTGGCACCTCAAGCTCAAAGTGAATTTGTCCAGGCCTTGTCGGAGGGCGAAGTCGATTTGAACTTCCGATTGCGCTATGAAGATGTCGGCTGGGAGGGTTTGGAGGATGCCGACGCCTTGACCTTGCGCAGTCGGCTAACTTATACCTCGGCGAACTTGAACGGCTTTGGTCTGAAGTTGGAAATGGACGATGTGACTGCGCTGGGCGACGTTGATTATAGAACGGCCGGCAACGACCCCGATTATCCCGGCAGGGTGATCATTCCCGACCCGGAGGGTACCGAGGTCAATCAGGCGTTTGTGTCTTATGCCACCGGAGCCACCTCAGTCAAATTGGGGCGCCAGCGAATTCTGCTGGACAACCAGCGTTTTGTCGGCGGTGTAGGCTGGCGCCAGAACGAGCAAACTTACGATGCCTTGTCAGTAACCGGCAAGCCATTCGCGAATACCGATTTTTTCTACGCCTACGTCGACAACGTTAACCGTATTTTTGGCGAACAGAATCCAATCGGCGATCACCGGCAAAACACGCATCTACTGAACACCAGATACACGGGTTTGAGCGCGGGAAGCTTAACTGGCTACGCTTACCTTATCGACAACGGATCGGCGCCTGCGCTGTCCAGCGATACCTTTGGCGCGCGCTGGCTGGGCAAGGTTAATGAGCAGTTTTCTTATACCATCGAATACGCCAGTCAGAGTGAGGCGGGAGATAACCCGGTTGCCTACTCTGCTGATTATTGGCTCGCGGAAGCGGCTGTCTCTCTAAACCCGGTGAATTTAAAATTGGGTTACGAAGTGCTGGGTTCTGACGATGGGGTAGCGGGCTTTTCTACACCACTTGCAACGCTGCATGCCTTCCAAGGTTGGACCGACCGGTTTCTGAGCACCCCGGCTGAAGGCATCGAGGATCTTTACGCCTCGGTGGGTGGCAGTCTTGGCGGCGTAAATCTGAGTTTGGTGTATCACGATTTGTCCGCGGACCAGGGCGACATGAGTTATGGTCAGGAGTGGGGTTTCAGCGCGGCCAAGAAAATCGGTGCCTTTAAGCTGTTGTTAAAGTATGCGGATTATCAAGCTGCTGATTTCGGCTCTGATACGCGCAAATTTTGGTTGATGGCCGAAGCGGATTTTTAAGCGAATTTAGAAGTTCTAAAAACCAATAAAAAAGGCCGCTAAGCGGCCTTTTTTGTTGCGATCAAAACTTGCTCAGAAAGCTTATTTATCGCCCGGGTAGTCGCGCTTTTCATGGCCGGTGTATAGCTGACGCGGACGACCGATTTTGTAGGGGGCGCTGACCATCTCGTTCCAGTGGGCATACCAACCGGAGGTGCGTCCCGTGGCAAAAATAACCGTGAATAGATCGGTTGGAATACCAATAGCTTTCATAATAATGCCGGAGTAGAAGTCGACATTGGGGTAGAGCTTTTTCTGAATGAAGTAGTCGTCTTCCAGTGCGATCTTTTCCAGACGCTTGGCAATTTCCAGCAGGGTGTCGTCTTCCAGTCCCAGCTCTGCCAATACTTCGTCACAGGTTTGCTTCATGACTTTAGCGCGCGGGTCGAAGTTTTT
>CAZKCY010000455.1:0-2340 GCA_964551155.1 uncultured Marinimicrobium sp.
TAGCTATGATAACTAACGATTTTTATGTCACAGTGACATGCTGACACTCAACCAGAGGCCCCGACCGTGGCAACGCAGATTCCAAATGAGAAGGATCTCCTGGAGGGACTCGATGCCTTCGGAGCTCACGCTGACGAACTACCCAACGCCGGTACCTCAGTCTTTGCCTATCGCGCTTTTGATTTGCGCGATCGATTTCCCATGCCGTTCCCAAGCGTTCGACGCGCGCTTGAGGCACTTCAAAGTGATACAGCGTATCTGCCAGGCCAATTCGGCGAGATCTTGGCCTACCTCCATAATGGGACCAGCCTTACGATTCCCCGCCGTCTCTATACCCGGGAAGTCGCTCGCTTTCGCTCCGAGGCGGACGCCACAGATTGGCTTGAGTCTGCGGATCAAGTATCGCCAGAACTGAGAGAGCTTCGTTTCCAGGTCGTTGATTTCGAGGCGCCACAGGACATCAAGATTCGACAGGCACTTGAGCTGCGTGAGTCTGAGATAGTTTCGGCAGAACACAATGAAACTGTCTGCTCTGCCGTTCAGGAATGGTTGAACAACCAGTAAAACCGAGTGCGGTTATAAGGATCGGGATGATGGCAACTCAGTTACACCGTAGTGATAACTTGAACCCCATTGAGGGCCACTGGCTGACCGACAGTCTTCGTTGCTCTGTGGCTTTCGCGAAAAATGACTGAGATCGACCTAGAGGTCTGGAAACCTGGGGGCTGGCAGCGCATAGGCTCAGCCAGAATCGAGGACTCACGAGGGCTGCTGGGGCACACAGTTTTCCAGTACGACACCACATTCGTGGCCACCCGGGGCTCCGTGGTCGAGGATGAACTGAAACTCAACTTCGAAGACCAGGCCTCGACTCATCTCACCGGCGGGCTCTTCGACATTCACATAGGTTCGGTTGTAAATGCTGTTTTACGGGACATCATTCCAAGTGGATGGGGACGTGAGCATCTGTGCCAAAAACTCGGCCTGCCACGCGGCCCCGCTGCAGACCGAGCCCTACTGCTCACCTGTTCCTACTCACCCATCGGGAATATGCGAGTGGCATGCAGCGAAGCGACTCCTTGGGCTGGGTTTTCCTTCACGAGACAGGAGTTATCCAACTATGGACCGGAGACCCTCGATCTCGACAAGACGACCAACGTTCCCTGCTGGGCGGGGCTAGGTGCAGGCGGTGATGCCCCAAAGCTCCTCATCGCTGAGGGCTCCGGCGGTGAGCTTTATTTGGATGGCACCGAACCAAGGGACCGTACTTTGAGCCGGTGGCTTGTCAAGTTTCCCCGTGGAGGGCGGGCGGCTGACCGGGACATTCTTCGCTCCGAGTACATTTTTACCAAAACACTGAAGGGTGCAGGGTTGGATTGTGCCGAGGTTCATTGGCTCGAGGATGGAGCCTGGCCATCCCTATGGATACGACGCTTTGATCAGCAACCGGATGGCACTCGCCAATCAGTGGAGTCGGCTTACTCTCTGATGCGAACGATCGGAGACGGCGCGAAACTGAACCACCACGACGTCCTATCGACTGTTCTGCCGCTGGCAGCTAATCGGGACGCTCTCTTAGCAGAGTACCTGATCCGAGACAGAGTCAATGGACTCATCGGAAACACAGATAATCATGGCCGCAATATGGCGTTCTTTCGCACAGGGGCCGGGCTAAACCTCGCACCCGCCTATGATCTGGCACCAATGGTTGCTGATCCAGCGGGTATTAGCAGGGCAACGGTATGGAATGCTGGGGATACATATGAGGATGTTGTTTCTCGCCACGCTGACAATACCGAGTACGTTTGGAATCACGTGAAAGAAGTCACTCGGGAAATGAAGGATGCCATTGGCTCTGCACGGGAAAATTGCCCAAAGACCATTCGTGAGAACCCGTGTATTTTTCGGTCTCCCACCACACTGCCATGACTGAGAATACGATTGGATTGGTTAACAGTGCGGTTGCGCCCTGTAGCAGGCCCCCATTTGAAATGGGAGAAAGTGTGTCGGCGCTAGCACGCAAACCGTTCATGTTGTCTCAAAGTGAATTGGCCCGTGTCCATGAGTGGGCCGATCGTTAAGGGTTCTCCAAATCCAAGGGAGTGCGGCGTGCCATTCCGGCCTATCAACCTGACAATATTAAGAAAATTGCTTGAATATTACCTGTGATTATATAGCACCCTTGTTAGACCGTTCAGCTATATGGGCTAGTGAGCATCCTTACCTTTTTCCTGGGCACCTTTATGGATTTTCAAACGATGGCGGACGCGTTGCATTACGCATAGGCACCATATTGTTTGGCCATGAACAGTATTACGCCATCACAATAACCTCAATTTA
>CAZKCY010000456.1:0-2322 GCA_964551155.1 uncultured Marinimicrobium sp.
ATGCAAATGGTGCAATGGTTTATAATTGACCATGCGCACAACCATAAGGAGATTCAACAATGTCAACAGAAGATCAAGTTCGTAAAGCTTCGGAACAATTCTACGCTGCACTGAACCGCGTGGCCAACGGGGATGCCAGCTCAATGGCAGACGTCTGGTCGCATAGCGCGAATGTGACGACCATGCACCCTATCGGTGGTCGGGAAGTCGGTTGGGGCGAAGTCAAGGAGCCGTGGGGCCAGACTGCCCAGCTGCTCTCAGACGGGCAGGTTAACCTGAACGATCAACTCATTCAGGTTTCCGGAGATATGGCCTACGAAGTGGGAACCGAGCAAGGGCAGGCCAAGCTGGCCGGAGAGCAGGTCTCCTTCAATCATCGTGTCACGAACATCTATCGCCGGGAAAATGGGAAATGGAAGGTTGCCCATCACCACGCCGATATCTCTCCAGTCATGCTCGATGTTCTTAGCCGCCTACAGAGTGCGGAGTAACCAAGTAATTGGATGATGGAGCTTCTCCTAATCCACTAGAAGAAAAGAAGGCTATCTGCCGTAAACCGAAAATATGTTTTTATTTCTTTTTGTCTCAACCGTTAGCCTATTTCCAATTTTTAAATGAACATAAGGAGACTAAACAATGTCAACAGAAAAAAACAAAGCGATCTCACGGCAATGGAGAGAAGAGCTCGAGAAAGGAGATTGGGGCGCCCTGGATGAGTTCGTTGCCTCCGACGTAGTCATGCACTTTGCCGGAAATCCGGAACCAATAGTGGGCCTTGAGGGAGCGAAACAAGTGCTGAGAATGTTCTACTCGGCCTTCCCTGACCTGCATACGTCCTTTGAAGACCAGTTTGCCGAGGGAGACAAGGTTGCGCTCCGCCTGACATTCCATGGTACTCACCAGGGGGAGTTTCAGGGCATTCCCCCAAGCGGCAAGGAAGTTGAGTGGGAGGCCATCGTTGTTGACCGCATGGTAGACGGTAAGATGGTGGAACATTGGTCCAACTCGGATAATCTCGGCCTGATGCAACAGCTTGGCGTAATCCAGGCTCCAGAGGCGGCTTAAGCCTGACAATTGCCGATCTACAATAGGTGACTCATCACCTGGTTGATGGCTAAAAACCAATTCATCACTGGTTTTATCATCAGATCAATACCATGCACATATGGAGGTCATTGGGTATCTTCGGTCGCCAAACAGATGAAGGAGAAACACAATGACCTCGTTGTCATCCAGGGCAATTTACAGAAAGCCCTTTACATTATTTCACTGTATGCCATGCTGTGCGCAACAACTGCGTCGACAGCAGCTTATCCACTCCACTCCAGTTTCAATCGTGAGGTAATCCGTGCCCAAATATCTCGTTCAGTTCAGTTACACTAAAGATGGCCTGCAAGGTCTGCTCAAGGAAGGCGGCTCCGCGCGACGCAACGCTTTGCAGCAGCTCGCCGAGAGCGTGGGAGGCACCGTAGAGAGCTTTTACTACGCCTTCGGCGCGGACGACGGCCTGGCCATCCTCGACGTTCCCGACAACGTCTCCTTAGCGACAGCCGCGCTCCTGGTCAACGCCAGCGGCGCCGCTGCCACGCATACCACTGTGCTACTCACTGCTGAGGAAATAGACGAAGCAGTGAAGCGCGGCGGTGACTATCGCCCGCCCGGTCGCTAGGTCCGTAATAGACCGGTCCCGTTCTTACCTTTCTTATGATTAGCCACGAGTGCGATGCGTTCGGAATCGCACCTAATTCAGAATAGGAGAAAAACTCCAATGTCAGAAAAACAAAATAAAGCGATAGTCCGTCGATTTGTCGAGGAAGTCTTCAATCGGGGAAACATGAGTGTGGCCGACGAGCTCATGGCGCCCGACTTCGTTGAGCACGAAGAACTCCCCCCTGGAATACCGAATGATCGTGAGGGGGTCAAACAGTTGACCACGATGCTCCGCAGTGCTTTCCCGGACTTCAAAGCCACAATTGAGGACATTATCGCCGAAGGCAACAAGATGGTAATCCGTATGACCTGGAGCGGCACCCAAAAAGGCGAGTTTATGGGCATTGCGCCAACCGGCAAGAGCGTATCCATTGGTGTGATCGACATCATCCGCATTGCTGATGGCAAGTTAGTGGAACACTGGGGCCAGATGGATAGCATGGGCATGATGCAGCAACTTGGCGCCGTCCGGGCTCCAGAGGCGGGTTAAGCCTGACGATTGCCGATCTACAATAGGTGACTCATCACCTGGCTGATGGCCAAAAACCATTACATCGCTGGTTTTGTCATCAGAGCAATACCCTACACATAGGGAGGTCATTGGGTATCTTC
>CAZKCY010000457.1:0-2320 GCA_964551155.1 uncultured Marinimicrobium sp.
ATCAGGCTCGCTCGAACTTCTCGAGAGTTGCGCATGAGTGGCGTGCTCTGGAAGACGAGTCCGGCCAAGCGTCGCTGCTTACCGCCGAAGCTCTGTTTGAGCGCTGGTTGACCGAAGTTGCAGAGCCGGCAATTGCCGCGCGGCGACAGTCGCCGGGGCGGCTGTTCAGCCATGGCTTCGACGCGCTCTATCACTTGATTCAATTGCGCAACCAGCTTGGCATTGAGGGAGTTAACGCTAACGCTGATCTGCTGCTTGAGCTCGAGCCTTTGCGAGAGGCCGTTCAACTGGGCCAGAGTACTGATGAAGCTTACCAGTGGCAGCAATTGATGACGCGGGGAACTGCGTTAAGCAATCTATTGATCCAGCTACAGGAATCACCCTCGGAGCCAGTGCGGACTCAGGCCGCCAAACTTACCGATCAGATAGTGCTTGAACTTAGGGAGCTCACCCATGAGGCGAGAGAGGCGGAGGATCTGGCTGCGGAAATAGTCGCCTCTGGACGAGGCAAGCTGATGGTAAATGAGCTTCGCACGCTAATTGCCGATTCTATCGCTCGCAAAGAGCAGATGCACAACGAGCTGGCCGCAGAGGCGCGCAAGCGCATGCGCAGGGTAGAAGTGCTGGCGTTGGTTCTGCCTGTGGGCGGCGTGGGCTTGGGGTTGGCCTTTTTGTTGTTGGTCCAGCTGGATACCGTTCGCAGTGTCAAACGTTTGCGTCGGAGTGCCCTGGAGATCGAAGAAGGCGACTTGAGCGCTCGTGTGCCCGACGATCGCGCCGACGAGTTGGGTGATTTGGGCAGAGGTTTCAATCGTATGGCTGAGAAGCTGCAGACGACTGAGCGCGAAAACCGCTTTCTGGACAGCCTTCAGTCCATGCTGATTTCTTCCAATTCCGAAACCGAGGCCTACTCAGCCGCAGCCCGAGCACTTGAACGGCTGCTGCCTGAACTGAGCGGCGCTCTATATATTACAGCGCCTTCGCGCGATTTTGCCGAATTGGTCTTATCCTGGGGTGCTTCGACTCAGAAACTAGCGGTAGTTGAGCGTTTTAGTCCAGAAGATTGCCGCGCTTTACGTACCGGTCGAATTCATTCCGCTTCCCATGAATCGGTGGAGCTTTTCTGCGCCCACCTTAACGAAGATCAACTGGCCTTTTCAGTCTGCATTCCGCTAATTACTCGCGAAGACATATTGGGTAATCTGCTCGTATTCGCCGATCGCACTCAAGACGAACAGTTGGATAAGCATCTGTTGGCACTTGCCACTACCGTGGCCGAGCGTCTAGCTCTGGCGCTGAGCAATTTGCGCTTGACCGAAAAGCTGCGCCGCGAGTCGCTGCGCGACCCCTTAACCGGTTTGTTCAACCGTCGCTATCTCGAGGAGACCTTTGATCGGGTGGCGAGAGCGAGCAAGGCAGTGGCGGTGATTGCCCTGGATGTCGATCACTTCAAGCGCTTTAATGATGATTTCGGCCACGACGCGGGCGATAAGGTGCTCAAAGAACTGGCTGCCAAGATCAACCATGTGGTCCGCTCGGGCGACATCGCCTGCCGCTTTGGCGGTGAGGAGTTTTTGTTGGTGCTGCCCGAAGCCGGCGTTGAAGTAGCTCACGCCCGGGCGGAGGACTTGCGCCGGCAAATCGAAGCGCTCGAACTCAGTTATGGCGGCCAACCTCTCGGGTCCTTGACCATTTCTCTGGGTATTGCAGTGTTTCCGCAGCACTCGCGCGTTAAAGAGGAGTTGTTCCGCTTGGCGGACGAGGCGCTCTACGCGGCCAAGCGCCAAGGTAGAAATCGAGTAATAGTTGCCGCCAAAGATTAGTTCAGAAAGCGGTCGAATGGAAACACGGTGACGACTTCTCCAGCCTCGACCTTGCCGCGCTCAGCTTCTAACACCGCATAGCAGTTGGCGCCGAGAAACGAGGTCAGTACGCCGGAGCTCTGGGATCCCTTGCCGCTCACAGTGTTTTTGCCGTCGATCAGTTGGAGCTGGGCGCGTTGGAAGTCCTGGCGGCCGGGGCGTTTTTTGAAGGCTTCGACGGCGGTAGCCGACAGTGCCAAGGGAGGTTCGACGGTTTCCCCGGCCAGCTGGCGCAGTACCGGCAGCGCCAGCTGATGCAAAGTTACCATCGACGAGACCGGGTTGCCGGGCAGGCCAAAGAAATGTGCCTTGCCGACGTTTCCAAACGCAAAGGGTTTGCCGGGTTTAATAGCCACTTTCCAAAAACCTATATTCCCCAACTCGGCCAGAATATCTTTCACGTAGTCGGCATCACCCACCGAAACTCCACCGCTGGAAACAATCGCATCGGCCTGCTC
>CAZKCY010000458.1:0-2312 GCA_964551155.1 uncultured Marinimicrobium sp.
GGGCTTTTACTATATGTCCAACGCCATGGGGAGGTTGATCGGCACCCTGGTCTCCGGCTGGGTATTCCAGGCTTATGGCTTAGAAGCCTGCCTATGGGTTTCGGCGCTGTTTGTGGCACTGGCAGCGGCTATTTCGTTGGCGCTACCTCGACACGACACCGAAGCGAACTGAATTTAGCGCGATTTTGAGCCTTGGTGTTTTGCCACCAATTGTGCCGCAGCGCAGGAAGCCAGTCGGGACAATCGGCCGTCGGAGCGGCTGGTCAGCATAATGGGCACTCGGGCTCCCAGGACGATTCCCGCCGACTGGGCATTGGCGAGATGAAATAGCAGCTTAGCCATCATATTCCCGGCTTCGATATCCGGAGCAATGAGAATATCGGCGCGTCCGGCGACTCTGGATTCGATCTGTTTGGTTTCGGCTGCTTCTTCAGATACGGCATTGTCGAAGGCCAGAGGGCCGTCAATGATTCCGCCGACAATTTGGTCTCGATCCGCCATTTTGGCCAAGGCCGCGGCATCTACGGTTGCCTGCATGTTGGGCAACACTGTTTCCACAGCGGCGAGTACCGCAACGCGTGGGTTTTCGACGCCGAGTGCGTGAGCGCAGTCGATGGCGTTCTGGACAATGTCTTTCTTGACCGCCAGATCAGGCGCAATATTCACGGCGGCGTCGCTGAGCAAAAGCGCTCTGGGATAGGTCGGCACATCGAGAATAAATACGTGGCTCATACGGCGGTCGGTGCGCAGGCCTTGGTCGGGGTCGATGACAGCACTCAACAACTCATCGGTATGCAAGCTGCCTTTCATTATGGCGCCGACCTCTCCCGCACGCGCCATGGCGCAAGCCTTTTCGGCGGCCGCATGGCTATGCTCGACATCGATGATTTCAATGCCGGAAAGATCTCCATCGGCTGATTTGGCTGCGGCCTTTATCTTGTCCTTAGGACCGACCAGTAAAGGTTTGATCAGAGACATCCGCCCTGCTTCCAAGGCCCCTGCAAGAGAAACCGAGTCGCAGGGGTGCACCACGGCGGTGACAATAGGTTCGAGGTCTTTCGCCAGACGGAGTAGCCGGTCCAGCTGTGAGCCTGATCTTTCACCTTCCGAGTTGGAGCCTTTGTTTTTGTCTTTAGCCATGGATTCTCCGTTTTCTTCTGGTTTTATTGAGGCAGAGCTTTTCCCCCTCTACTGGCCTCCCGTCGAAAGGCACCCACACAAAGTGCTGTGACTACTGCTTTCGGAAATCATTGATATTAAAGTCGGTAGGGGGAGGGAATAAATATGCGCAAACAAGGTAGGCAATTATCGCCACACCACCGCTCAAAAATGCCGCCAGTACCCAAACAATCCGGAGCTTTCCCGGGGCCCAGCCAAAATATTCGGCTACGCCACCCGCCACTCCGGTAATTACGGAATCTCTTGATTTTCGCAATTTGCGATTATGACGGTTGTCCATGTGCAGTATCGTCCCAGGATTTTCGTCCGATTTTTAGCTAATATTGATTGTAGCCTATTCAGACTCAGACAGCATCTGGACGCTTTTTAGACATTTTTCCAAGCATTTTGTGATGTCGCCTGATGCTCTAAGGGTTGAGTCCCCAGCTGTTCAGGGTCGGGATAGTTCGATAGAATATTTCTTGATCAGTTAAATCGTCTTGTTTCCAGCATGCTGCATGAGCCAAACATCCGCAGTGGAAACCTTAATAATCTAAGAGATACTTACTGAATGACCGATTTAAAACCTGCTAAAGTCGGAGTCAGAACCCGGATTTTCCAAATCATTTTCGAATCCGATACCCCGTTGGCTAAAGGCTTCGATGTCTTTCTGGCGATGCTGATATTTTTCAGCGTCGCGATTGTCATGCTGGACAGTGTCCAAAAGTATCATGAGCGCTTTGGTACCATTTTTTACTACACCGAATGGGTCATCACCGTTCTCTTCACCATCGAGTTGGCACTGCGTATTTACTGCCTGGAAAAACCTAAGCTCTACCTAAAAAGTTTCTATGGTGTTATCGATGTTTTGGCGGTACTGCCGACTTGGCTAATGCTGATATTGCCGGGAGCGCAAACCTTGGTGGTGATCCGCCTTCTGCGTACCCTGCGTTTATTCAGAGTACTGGAAATGATGGCCTTGGTGGGGCAAGGGCGATTGCTTCTTGATGCGCTCAATAGAAGTCGAGGACAAATACTGCTGTTTCTGTTTTCGGTGTTGATGTTCGTAACCGTATTTTCATCGTTACTTTATTTGATCGAGCCCGATGAGGCAGGTTTTACCAGCATCCCGAAATCCATCTATTGGGGTATAG
>CAZKCY010000459.1:0-2290 GCA_964551155.1 uncultured Marinimicrobium sp.
GGGCGATACGCGCCAACCTTCTTCGACGAGATCGGCGTGAATCCGCGGCCACCCGTACGTCCCGCGCGAGGCGCGATGAAACTCGCGAATCCGCTCCAGCAGCACCGCATCAGTCACTTGGCGCGCCGAAGGGCCACGCTTGCGCCACGCATAGTACCCACTGGGGGAGACACCCAGCACTCGGCACATCGTGGCGACCGGATACATGGCCTGGTGACGACTCACGAACTCGAAGATTTCGGTGGTATCGAGTCGGTCTCCCGAGCGAACCAGGCGGCCGCTTTTTTTAAGATCTCCTGCTCCTGCTTCAGCCGTCGGTTCTCACGGCGCAGCCGGCTCAGCTCCTCGCGCTCAGCGCTGGTTACGCCATCATGGCGCCGGCCTTCGTCCCGGTCCGCCTGGGCCACCCAGTTGTGGATGGTCTGCGCCGTCGGTTCGAACTCCCGAGCCAGCTCCTCGGGCTTACGCCCCGAGCGCACCAGCTCCACCATCTGTTGCCGGAACTCCGGCGCGTATGGGGGTTTTGATCTCGGCATTGTGAACACCTCCTACTCAAAGGGTCGGATATCCACAAAAGCGGGTCAACTCCAGGGTACCGGAACGAAGATTAGGTGCGACCCTTCGGGAGGCAAGAATCGAGCCGTGGTAGTGCTGACGTCAGTGTGGTCGCGCGAGTGATACAAATCGTAACACCAAGCGACTCGTTCTTGGCCGGAACGCTGAAATACTCGATCCCCGGCTTAGGACACTACTTGAGGCTAAGAACTGGTCTAGCAGATACTTCATTTTCCTAAGTATTAACTAGCTGTAACAGGATTCGCCGAAGTAAACCCGTCAGTTGCATAAAAGCGGCACGTTGATAAAGCGAAATCCTTTGCTCATCACTGCTGTCCCGTTAACTCGCTACCCGATGCTCGCTAAGCGTTGCGTGGCGAGGATTTCGGTCCAACCACAACATGTAGAGACGTGAAACCGGCCGGTTGGCCGCTATGGAGCGATTCATCGACCCGAGTGGGCGATAAAAAGGCCTGATTCACACCTGTTTTGATACAATTGAATTTGCACAAACCATTGAATCAAAAAGGGGAATCAGGCCATGGCTCATCATAATACCGTGTTTTCACAGATTCTGAAACTGGTGCCGCGTCACGAATTCGAATCGCTGGCCCGCGCGCACCATAGGGGCCGGGCCTTTCGCAGCGCTTCGCGCTGGTCGCAGTTCGTGGCGATGTCGCTGGCGC
This sequence comes from uncultured Marinimicrobium sp., assembly GCA_964551155.1. Taxonomy (GTDB): domain Bacteria; phylum Pseudomonadota; class Gammaproteobacteria; order Pseudomonadales; family Cellvibrionaceae; genus CAZKCY01. Next base: position 1,242 of record CAZKCY010000459.1, read on the forward strand.
AGCTGGCGGGTCGTTGCAGCTTGCGGGATATCGTTGACAATCTCGGCGCCCAGGCGCATCGGTTGTATCACCTGGGCAGCGCCAAAGTGTCGCGGTCGAACTTGGCGCGTATCAATGACGATAAGCCCTACGCCCTGTACGAGGCCTTGTTCGGCAAGTTGCTGCACCGTTGCCAGGCCCAGGCCCCGGGTCACGGCTTTCGGTTCCACAACCGCCTGTATTCGCTGGATGCCTCGACCATCGACGTGTGTTTGTCGCTGTTTCCCTGGGCGAAGTTCCGCTCCACCAAGGGGGCGGTCAAGCTGCATGTAGGCCTGAATCATGCCGGTCACCTACCGGAGTTTGTCGCGATCAGCGATGGCAAGACCAGCGATATCGAGCACGGCCGTACTTTGGCGTTTCCCGCCGGGAGCGTGGTGGTCATGGATCGGGGCTATACGGACTACAGCTGGTATAACCAGTTGAATGAAAAGGGAATCTTCTTTGTCACTCGCTTGAAGTCCAATGCCCGGTATCGGGTCGTTGAGCGCCATTTGGTGTTGAAGAACAAGGGGTTGATCTGTGACCAGACCATCGAGTTCACCGGGCTACAAACCGCCGGTAAATGTCCGATCCAGTTGCGGCGAATCGGCTATCGGGATCCGGAGACCGGGCAACGTTACGTGTTCCTGACCAATCACTTCGATCTGGCGGCCAAGACCATCGCCGACATTTACAAGGCGCGCTGGCAGGTGGAGCTGTTTTTCAAGTCGATCAAGCAGAATTTGAAGATCAAGACTTTCGTTGGCACCAGCAAGAACGCGGTGATGACTCAGATCTGGATCGCGATGTGCGCTTACCTGCTGCTGGCGTTTCTCAAGTTCCAATCCCACTCAGGACAAACCATCCAACAGATACTCCGGGTATTACAGCTGAACTTGTTCGAAAAACGAGAGCTGATGGCCTTGCTCCGAGGTGATCCACCACCCAATCATGCACCGCCTAACCCAAATCAGCTGGTTCTGGTGTGAAAGTTAACGGGACAGCAGTGATCTTACTTCCAATTTATA
>CAZKCY010000460.1:0-2270 GCA_964551155.1 uncultured Marinimicrobium sp.
CCAAGGAATCTGACCCACTGAATCGAGTATCTTGATCTGCTTTCCGCTCTTTGACCTATAAAGCCGTCCCACTTTGCGTTTTAACCGCATTGTGGGCCGCCTGCCGCCAACCTTTCTGGTTTTATAGTCACAATATCTATAACACTAAAAGAGGTAGCGGTATGTTCAAAACTTTCCTTCCCCTGGCGCTGTTGGCGCTGCAGCTGGCGGCCTTCCCGGCCCTGGCCGAGACCGAACCCAAGCAAGTCGATATTGTTAAGCGCGATGGCGGCTACCAGCTGCTGGTTGAGGGGAAGCCTTATGAAGTGAGAGGTGTGGGGCTCGGCGGTTACACCCAAGGCACCCTCGAAGCCTTGGTCGCCGCAGGGGGCAACAGTATACGCACCTGGGACGCGGATAATGCCCAGGAACTCTTGGATCAAGCTGCCGACCTGGGCATAACGGTGGCGCTGGGCTTCGATTTGGAAAAGGAGCTGCACGGTTTCGACTACAATGACGAGCAAGCCGTAGCCGAGCAGTTCGAGCGCCTCAAACAGACGGTACAAGCCTACAAAGACCACCCGGCGCTGCTGAGCTGGGTGGTGGCCAATGAACCCAATTTGCTCATTAACCCCGACGGCTCATTGGCCGAGGTCAACCCCAAGGTCTATCAGGCCATAGGCGACATTATCGATTACATCCACAAGGTGGATCCCAACCACCCGGTTACCTATACCTTCGCGGGGGCCAGTCCCGCCCATATCCACACTGCGATGCGCTACACGCCACAGGTGGATTACATTTCCGTGCAGCTCTACGGCGATGTGGCCAATTTGCCCGAAATCATTGAAAGCCTGGAGGTCGACAAACCCTTTATGGTCACAGAATACGGAGCCATTGGGCACTGGGAGCGACCCACCACCGACTGGGGCCGCGAGATAGAGGAGCCCTCCGGCGTAAAGGCCGCCAGCTTTGCCGAGAGGATGCGCAGCGCCTTTGACGGCAATCCCACCGGCAAGGTGATCGGCTCCTACGCTTTTCTCTGGGGTCAAAAGCAGGAGCGCACGCCCACCTGGTACGGCATGTTGAACGCCGACGGCAAGCCCAACGCCCGTGTGGACGAACTGACCCGCTACTGGACCGGCAGCTATCCGGAAAACCGCGCGCCGCTGGCAACGGCTATTACCTTGAATGGCCAGCCGGCCACGGACAGCGTTATCCTCCAGCCGGGCCAGAAGGCCGTGCTTGAGGTCGAGGTTTCCGACCCGAATGGCGACCCGCTTGAGTACCGCTGGGTGCTCATGAATGAAGTGACCGAACGCAGCGACGGCGGCGCCTACGAAAAGGAGCCCGACACCCTGCCTTTAAACGTGCTCGACGAAAAACCCGGCCAGCTGGTGTTCACGGCTCCGGAAACACCCGGTGAGTACCGCATTTTTTCCTATACCTATGATGGCAAAGGCAAAGTAGGCAACGCCAACTTCCCCTTCTATGTAGCTGACAAGTAGCACCATCGATGCAGGCTTAGGCCCCCTGGCGCCCTGAGCGGCGCTAGTCTAGGGTCGCCTAAGCTCTGCCGTTCATGGCCCAGAAATTTCCCGCCTGCAAAACGGTCGCAGTGACCATGATTTCTGAGTAAGAGAGAAAACCCATAATTTCACTTTTGAAATCAGAAGCTTAGCGATTATCCGAAAAGTTGAGATGTGAGTCGTCCCGACCGATTTGTACATTGACGAAAAGTCCGCCAATTCGCCAGAGCATTGACCAACTCTGGCTTTCAGAGTAATTTCAGTCAATTCCAATAATGAGATATCGGCCTGGTGACAATCGGTCACTACGACCACGATTCAAATGTTAGAGCAAAGGAGCGCAGAGTGGCCGATCCTACGAGTGAATTTGTATCAGTCGCGCGACAATACTGTGCATGGGCAGAAAGCGATACCTCATTGCCCGAGGAAGAAGCGAAAACAGCGACGGTACTACTTGCGTCGATTTACAGGTTCGGCCTAGCGCTTCCAAAAGGTGACTGCGGCGATGAAGTCGATACAAATGAGCTCACACATAGCCAGTGGAAAGTGGTCTATAGGCGATTTAGTATCTTGCCATTTCAGTATTATGACGTGTTCTTTAGCCCGGCGCAGACCGGAGAAGGTCCCGACGGGCTGGAAGGCGAGCGTGCGGATCGCCGACGGGGAACGGGTCGTCATCTCGGTGAGGGGAGAGCGCTCTCCCTCGGGGAACTTCGTGTAGGCGTCGGTGCGAAGGCCGTTCTCGGTCCAGTAGATGCCCAC
>CAZKCY010000461.1:0-2264 GCA_964551155.1 uncultured Marinimicrobium sp.
ATAAGATTCCTTATCAGAAACTGATGTCCGCCGCCGAGCCGGTGATTTTGAAAGGCATTGCGAGTGACTGGGGGCTGGTGAAGGCCGGCCTGAAGTCGGACCATCAAGCCATTGATTATCTCAAGGCTTTCTACAATGGCAGGACCGTAGGCACCTTTGTGGCGCCGCCAGACATCAAAGGCCGCTTTTTCTATAACGAGGAACTGACCGGCCTGAATTTTGAAACCAAGCGCCTGCCTATGGATGAGGTTCTGGAAAACATTAGGGCACACCTACATGAGCCAGAGCCGCCGGTGTTTTATATTACCTCGACCACGCTGGATGCTTGTTTGCCGGGCCTCAGGGCGGAGAACGACCTGGTTTTCAATGACCCTATGTTCGAAGGCAATGCCCCGTTAACGAGTATTTGGATCGGCAACCCGACCCTGGTATCGGCGCATTATGACGCCCCGAACAACATTGCCTGCTGTGTAGCGGGCCGAAGGCGTTTCACGCTATTTCCGCCCGAGCAGATTCACAATCTCTATCCAGGCCCTCTGGAGCCGACCCCCGGCGGCCAGGCAATAAGCATGGTGGACTTCGCCAACCCGGATTTCGGCCGTTATCCGCGCTTCCGCGAAGCGCTAGCCAATGCGCAGGTGGCCGAGCTGGAACCGGGAGATGCGCTTTTCTATCCGAGTATGTGGTGGCATCAAGTCGAGGCCGTGGCACCCTTCAATGTCTTGATCAACTATTGGTGGAACACCTCGCCCAAATTCATGGGCACCCCCATGAATGTACTCAAACATGCGCTGCTCAGTATTCGAGATAGACCTGAGCAGGAAAAGGCGGCTTGGAAGGAAGTGTTTGACTACTACATTTTCGGTCCAGCAGAAGGGCCCAGAGAACATTTGCCGGAACATGCCTGGCGCGAGCTAGCTCCACTTGATGATACCGAAGCTCGCAAACTGCGTGCTTTTTTGCTGAACCGACTTAATCGATAACAGGCTCAACACTGAGGAATTTCTTGTGCAATCAGATAAAGTGAAAAAAGTGGTTATTGCCGGCGGCGGAACCGCCGGCTGGATTGCCGCCATGGCTCTGTCGAAGCAGCTGGGCGATCTGCTGGAAATCACCCTGGTGGAATCCGAAGAGATTGGCACTGTGGGCGTGGGCGAGGCGGCTATACCGACTATGCGTACCTTTCATCGCTTGCTGCATATCAATGAACAAGAGTTCATGCGCGCCACCAACGCCACCTTTAAACTGGGCATTTCATTTGAAAACTGGGGCCGCGACGGCGAAAGTTATATTCACTCATTTGGCAAAACCGGCAAGGAAACCTGGCTGGGTGAGTTCCACCACTTTTGGCTTAGGGCCAGAGAGGCCGGCTTTGGCGAGGGTTTCGGAGATTACTGCTTCGAACATCAAGCGGCCAAATATGGCAAGTTCGCCACTTCGGAAAAATCCGAGATCAATTATTCCTATCACCTGGACGCCAGCCTCTACGCCCGTTTCCTGCGCAAGCTTAGTGAACAACAAGGCGTAAAGCGCGTAGAGGGTAAGATTTCCGAGGTGGTGCAAAACCTCGACAATGGCTTTATCCAGGCACTCAAGCTGGAATCTGGCGAGCTGCTCGAAGGTGATTTGTTCATTGATTGCACGGGTTTTCGCGGCTTACTGATCGAACAGACCTTGCACACCGGCTACGAAGACTGGTCCCATTGGTTGGCCTGCGACAGCGCAGTCGCCGTTCAGACCGAAGCCACCGGCCCAGCCGTACCCTATACCCGCTCTATCGCTCACGACGCCGGCTGGCGCTGGCGCATACCCTTGCAGAACCGGGTAGGCAACGGCCTGGTTTACTGCAGCCGACTGCTGTCCGATGCCGACGCCCGCCAGCGCTTGCTCGACAGCGTCGAGGGCAAGCCAATTACCGAGCCCCGCCTGATCAAGTATCGCACCGGACGACGTCGTAAAGCCTGGAACAAAAACTGCGTGGCCCTGGGACTCGCCAGCGGTTTTATCGAGCCGCTGGAATCGACCAGCATCCATTTGATCATGATCGGCATGACGCGGCTGATGCAGCTATTTCCTTTTGACGGGGTTAATGACTCACTGATCGAACAGTTCAACAGTCAGACCAAAGTTGAGCTGGAGAAAATACGCGATTTTATTATTCTTCATTATCACGTCACCGAGCGGGATGACAGCCCCTTTTGGCGCTACTGCAAGAATATGGATATTCCGGACTCTCTGGCACACCGAATCAGTTTGTTCAAAGA
>CAZKCY010000462.1:0-2262 GCA_964551155.1 uncultured Marinimicrobium sp.
AACTTCTAGAGCGTTGGGACAATCAACAATCAAGGAAGGTCTTGGATCGTCTTTAGCGGAATAAAAAAAGCCCACTAAATAGTGGGCTTTTTTCTCCTGCAGTTTTCAGGGCAGGGCTTAGCGGCTTACCTAAACTAGCCTTAAAAACGACTCAGTACGGCTAGTCCGATTTTGCCTTATGATTCAGACTATGAATGTAGGTTACTACATCTTTCATAGCCTGCTCGTCGGCCAGGGACTTGGCAAAGACTGCCATTTGCTGGCCTCGTGCATCGCGCGGATCCCCACCGCGAGCTCCGGAGCGGAACTTCTCAAGTTGAGTCAGCAGATACCAATCAGCTTGGTTTAACAAGCTGGGTGCGCCCAGTTCGCGCTTGCCTTTGCCTTCCGCGCCATGACAGGCAACACAAGTAGCATACAGCTGGGCACCGCGCTCAACATTGCCGTCCACAGTTGCGGGTGGGGTTACGGGCGGCAGGGTTTCCACATAGTGGCTCAGGAACGAGATCTGCCGTTCGGGCTCGGGCTCTAGTTGGAGGAAATCCAGCGCGGCGCGCATGGAAATGCCGTCCGGATCCTTAAAGTGAGTGCCGCGCAAGCCGGCAAGAAACTTTTGTAGCTGGGTTTGCGCATACCAGTTGCTCATGCCCGCCAGTGCGGGAGCGCCCAAACCCCTATCGCCTCTGGCATCACCGCTGTGACAACTGGCGCAGTGCTGTAGATACAAAGGTTCGCCATTCTCGGGCGGGCCCCACTCCCAAACATGCGGCTCGAAAGCGTGCTCCGCGTGGTATTTGGCATAGGCTTCCTGCTCCACTTTGTCAAAAGTGAGCGGCAAACCCGCGGCACGCAGTTTTAACGCCATTTGCGCCTCGCTGTCGACCTTGTCGATGAGCTTTTGCAGCGCTTCGAGTTCATCTTCGCTTGGGCCTCTCCCACGCTCGCGCCAGGCATCCAGCACCGCGATGCTGAAGGGTGCAAGGCGACCGTCGGAGATTTTCGCCCAATCTTGCAATACCTTGCTGGAGTCTTCGTTCTGCGCCGCAAAAAAGCGCGAGGTCAACATATATTCGGGGGTCTTCTCAACCGTATTAAAGCCCTTCAGGAAGCTGCCCTCAAGCTTAACGTCGGAGCCAGTCAAGGCTACCCAGTAATATTGATCATGAGCTAACACCGCCAGCGTAAAAGCCTCTGCCAACCATTCGTCACTGGGCAGCTTAGTGCGGTGGCGCAGCAGTTGATCGGCAAGCTTCTCGGAGGGCTGTAGCTTAGAAATGGCCAACAGAGCCCAGAGGCGAGCGCGTGCATCATCATCGTTCAGGTGAGCCGCTACAGCTGTGAGATTGGCCTCCGTGGGGTCTTCCATTAGGGCTTGAAGCGCATTTTTACGGGTCGCCGGGGCCGAATGTGCCAGAGCACGCTCGATCACTGCCTGGTCGGCCTTATTGTCCATGCTGAACGCACCTAAACCTTGCAGACTCCAGATGGCATGAATGGACGCGACATCAAGACCTAGGGCATCGAGTTTTGCTTCGCCTTGCAGAATTCCGCGCAACGCCGCTATGGCATCCTGGCGATCTTCCTGTACCAACTTGCGCTGAGCCGTCAGGCGCCAAAACAGGTTATCGTTGGACAGGGATTGCACCAAGGTGGCGGTATCCGCATCGCTCAGGTCCAGCGGCTCATAGGCGGGAGCATCCTTTGCTACAAGGCGATAAATTCGCCCGCGTTGGTTATCCCGAAGTGGGTTGATGTGGGCGTTGCCGGCCCCTTCCTCGGCATCAAAACCAGCGGACTCTTCGGTGGGTATGGGGTTGTGCTGAATAATAAAATTGTACCAGTCGGCTACCCAAAGCTGGCCATCGGGACCCACTTGAGCATGCACAGGCGACAACCATTCGTCGGTACTGGTTATGATCGAACCACGATTTTTTGCCCTATAGGTCGAACCTTCCGGTTCCAGAAAGAACTGACCCAGCAGATGCGCAGTGGGCTCGCCAATAAAGGCGCCGCGATTCCAGTAACGCTCGGGAAAAGCGCGCGCGGTATAGAGGTTAAAACCCGAACCGGCAGTGTAGCGTCCGTGGGCATCTACCTGCAAAAAGTTATAGGTAGTGGGGAACACTTGTGTAAAGTCGTCAATCTTAGCCGACATTTTTGGCGGTTCTTCTTCGAAACGTTAGTACACATAGCTGCGCCACAGAGGCACGTGCCAGGCCGGAGCGTTGTTAGCAGTAGAGCCAAATACTTCAAAATCTTCGC
>CAZKCY010000463.1:0-2255 GCA_964551155.1 uncultured Marinimicrobium sp.
AAAACCATGGCAAACCTCCGGATGGTCGCAAATCAGCAGCGCGCGTCGTTTTTGAAGCCTCCAGCGAGGTCCGCCGCCCCATCTTGTTTGCCACTTTTATCGTCACTGTTGTCTTTGTGCCTCTCTTCGCCCTGAGCGGGTTGGAGGGAAGGATGCTTAAGCCTTTAGGGATTTCCTACATAGTCTCCGTCTTCGCTTCTTTGCTGGTGGCATTAACGGTTACGCCGGTCTTGTGCCTCTATCTGCTGCCCAACAGCAAAACGGTGCGTCAGGATCACGATTCACGCCTGATCGCCTGGCTCAAGGACCGTTACCGCCCAGTGCTCGAACAAGCGCTGAACCATACCCGCTGGGTAATCGGCGGCGCCGCGGCTGCGCTGGTGATCGCATTGATCGCGCTTGCTTTTGCGGGACGCGGCTTTCTGCCGGAATTTAACGAAGGCAGCCTGACCATCAGCGCGGTGACCCTGCCCGGCACCGCACTCGAAACCTCCAATGAAATCGGCGCGCGGGTTGAACGAATTTTGCTGGAACAACCCGAAGTGGTGGCCACCGCAAGACGCACCGGTCGGGCCGAACTCGATCCCCACGCCCAACATGTATTTGCCTCGGAAGTGGACGTTACGCTCGAGATGGAAGAGCGAAGTAAGGAGGACTTACTTGCTGCGCTGCGCCAGCGTTTTGCCTCGATACCCGGAACCAACGTGATTATCGGCCAGCCGATTTCCCACCGTATCGATCACATGCTCTCGGGCACTCGAGCCAATATTGCCGTCAAAATTTTTGGCGGGGATTTATTTGAGCTTCGTCGTCTGGGCCGGCAAATTGAAAGCCTGGTGCGCGAGGTGCCCGGTGCGGTCGATGTTGCCATGGAGCAGCAGAGTGAAATTCCTTTCGTCACGGTGAAATTCGATCGCCTGGCTTTGGCCAACTACGGATTGAGCATGCATCAAGCCGCGGAGCTGCTGGAAACCGCTTTCACCGGCACGGTGGTCAGTCAGATCATGGAGGGGCAATCGACCTTCGATCTGGTAGTGCGCTTACCCGAAAAGGCTAAGTCCTCTGTCGAAACCCTGAAAGAAACACTAGTCACTCTGCCGTCCGGCGCCATGGTGCCTTTGAGTGCGCTGGCGGAAATTCAAAAACAGCGCGGCCCCAACGCGATTACCCGCGAGGATGTGCAACGCAAACTGGTGGTCATGGCCAATGTCGCCGACCGTGCACTGGTGGATGTGGTGGAAGATATCCGCGCGCGCGTGAAGGAAAACATTGCGTTGCCAACGGGCTATCACATCGACTACGGCGGCCAATTCGAGAGCGCCGAGGCTGCCAATACCCGGCTGATGCTATTGGGCGCCGCAGTCATTGTCGGAATCTTTTTTCTGCTGGTGACCGCTTTTGGCACAGTGCGCGATGCGGGCCTGATTATGCTCAACCTGCCACTGGCGGTTATTGGCGGCATTGCGGGGGTTTGGTTTACCGGCGGCATTCTGACCATTGCGGCGGTGATTGGCTTTATCACCCTGTTCGGCATTGCCACGCGCAACGGTATCATCCTGGTCGATCACATTCAGCGCCTGATTCGCGATGAGGGTATGGCAGCGCGCGCCGCCATTGTACGCGGCGCCGAGGAGCGCTTGATTCCAATTCTGATGACAGCGCTCGGCACCGCTCTCGCACTGGTGCCGCTCGCGCTTGCCGCCGGCGAACCCGGGAGCGAAATACAGGCGCCCATGGCGGTGGTGATATTGTGGGGGCTGATGACGTCCACTGCCCTGAATATGCTGGTGGTTCCGGCGATGTACCTGCGTTTTGGTTCCAGGTAATCGCCGTCGCCCGCTCGGCGTTCGAAGTCAAGATCCTGAGTTACCGTCCTTTTGAACCACGAATCGCCAAGTCTAAGGGCGTATCCACATCTCTGTGAATATTCGGGTCTTTGACCTCGACAAACTCGCAAGCGTGAGAGTTGGCTTTCACCAGGGCGCGCGCGCCGTCCTCTCCGCTTGATTCAGCCAGTCGGCCCCAGAAAGTTCGCCCAAAAACCACCGGGTGCCCAGCCTTTTCGCCATGCCGCGGTCTTAAGATGGACTTCGAATGGGCATCTTCTATGAGCTTCCGGCAGGTTTCCGGTAGAATCCATGGCATATCCGCCAGCATAACCGCTGCGGCTATAGCTTCGGAGGCGTCCTGAACAATCAGTCGCTGGAAGCCCGGCTCTACCACCTCTTCTCAGGGACTCCAGCAGACAGGCTGCG
>CAZKCY010000464.1:0-2251 GCA_964551155.1 uncultured Marinimicrobium sp.
TCCCCCTGATGACGATTCACCAGAGGCAGCAAGGCGCTTAGCGTATATCTACGGACGAATATTGCTCACACCCTCCCACGCGATTTTTCAAATCGCGCTACAAAGCGTCAGGAAAGTGCAAGGCCTTTTGAACTGTTTGGGGATGGATGTCCGATCAATCTTTCCACACTATGCGAAACACCCCTCACAAAAAATGAGATATCGTGTTAAAAGTCAAGACCAATTTAGCACTTGGTCAGATGAAAGTGGCACCAATGCAGCCATAGCTGTACTTTTCCGAAATTGAAATAAGCGAATCTTCTCTTGGCTAGATGTCGCTAAAAGCAGGCTTACTTATCGCTTCGGCGAGCATCCCGCTCGCCCACTATTCCTCAATCGACGGTCGGGCCACATTGTCAATGCCGACAACCGCCTCCAGCCGCGCCGCGTCTACTAGCGCCGACACAGGAAGCCGAAAGACGGTTGCCTGAACGGGAGCCGAGGCGCTGATTCTTTCCTTGCGGTCAACCAGCTCGCCGCCCAGTTCCTGTAGGGCTTGGATCGTCTGCTCGACTGTCCCCTCTGACTGTCCGTCGTCGTAGATGGTGATCCACACCTCTTTCGTACCGTTGTCGCCGCCCCCGCTCGCCGCCTCGGCCAGGTTTGGGTGGAGCTTGAAGGCCGGATGGTAAGGCCCAACCCAGCGCACAAAGTCCTGCGCTGCTGCCGCTGCTGCCTGCTCAGGCGTCATCCGCACTGTATAAGCATTAGGCGGGTGAGGACGGATGAACTCCACGTCGCTTGCTTCAAGGGCGCTGCGCCATTCATCTTTTGGCGGTCCCACATGCTGCAGCACGTACAGTTGTGGCTTGCCATTGGTGATGTCAGCGCGCAGTTCCTGCGGCACCATTGGCTCTTCAAAGCGTGTATCGAAACGATACTCTTGAAATTGCAGAACAGTTGGGCGCGGTGGTAGTACATAGCGCACGCCGCTGGCTTGTAACTCGGCAAACTGGGACGGCGCTAGTTCCAGCCAGACAAAAGAGCCATAGTCAATCGCGTGCACCGCATCCAGTGGCGCTATCTGCTCATAATCCCTGGTCCGCACACGGACAATAACCGTTTCCTGGCTATCCGGACCTCCCCGCGGAAGGGTGGAGGGGGCCGGTGTATCGGAATCGAGCGCGCCTGCAGCGGGCCCGTTCGGACCCACCTCTCCTGTGGCAAGCCCTCCTGGCCGGTCTGCTGCCTGATCCACGGGGGTGCATGCACCCGACAGCAAGAGGAGGGCAACAGCGATGAGCAGCAATAAACGCTTCAGAACTCTGTCCCAGCGAGCCTTTGGCATTTCGCCTCCTACAAGAGTCTTCCTAGTTTTACGGGTAAATTCCCGGATAGGATGTTAATTTGTAGAGTATGTGCAGTTGCCGACCGAGGCAATGCAGAGCGATCTGTTCGCAGAGACCCTATGCTACCATGGAAAGATGTAGCAGCTAATTGCCCTGTAGAAGATTATCACACACTATAAATAATATGAGGTGGCCGGTGCCGGTCTCTTTCGGGCGAAAGAGGTTAACGCGGTCCGTGCCACCTCAGGGCGGGAGCAATTGTCACTGTAGCAGCTTCTGGCGCGCCTGACAAGCGGCGTTCAAGGACGCGATTCTGAGGACTGACCGACCAGATGACCAATCGACCAAGCGACGAAATCTGGCCGGGTATGTCCATAAAAAGAAAAAGTGTACAATCCATAGACCATACCGTGAATAATTACAAGGAGGATGCGCATATGCGGTCAAAAACATACCTGTTCATGCTCGTCGTACTGGCAATGCTACTTTCAATAACGGTGGGAGCCGGGGCTGCCACGGCAAACAACGGTCGCCGGCCGGCCCCGGTCCGCTTTGCCACCTTTAACGCCTCGCTTAACCGGTTCTCTGCCGGCGACCTGGTGGCAGACCTTTCCACGCCTGACAATGAGCAGGCGCAGACGGTCGCCGAGATCATCCAGCGCACGCGGCCCGACGTACTGCTCATCAACGAATTTGATTTCGACGAGAATGGCGTCGCGGCCGAGCTCTTTCAGGAGAATTACCTCTCCGTCTCTCAGAACGGGGCCGAGCCCATTGAATACGACCACTACTTCGTGGCGCCGTCCAACACGGGCATCCCCTCGGGGTTCGATTTGAACAACGATGGCGCGGTCGGCGGCCCGGACGATGCCTACGGCTTTGGTTTCTTCCTGGGCCAGTTTGGCATGGTCGTCTATTCACGT
>CAZKCY010000465.1:0-2245 GCA_964551155.1 uncultured Marinimicrobium sp.
ATGCGATAGGCCATGCCTTCTCGCAGCAGGGCTTCTTCCAAAACCCGGGACTGAGCGTTGGAGCGGTATAGAATCGCACAGCTGTCGTGGCTGTTGCCGTTTTTAACCCACTCTTGAATCCGCTCAACGATAAAGCGCGCTTCGTCCTGCTCGTTGAAGGCGGCGTAGAGGGAAATGGGTTCGCCTTCGGCGCCGTCGGTCCAGAGCTCTTTACCCATGCGGCCGAAGTTGTTGGCGATTACCGCGTTGGCGGCTTTCAGAATGGTGCCGGTGGAGCGGTAGTTTTGCTCCAGGCGAATGGTCCGAGTACCCGGAAAATCGTCGGTGAAGCGCTGGATATTTTCGATCCGAGCGCCGCGCCAGCCGTAGATGGACTGATCGTCATCGCCCACTGCCGTGACGTTGGCGCTTTGCCCTGCAAGAACCCTGAGCCAGGCGTACTGAACGCTGTTGGTGTCCTGAAACTCGTCCACCAGAATAAATGGAAAGCGCTGCTGGTAGTGCTCCAGGATATGGGGCTTGGTGAGCCAGAGCTCGTGCGCGCGTAGCAGCAGCTCGGCAAAATCCACCAGGCCGCCGCGCTGGCAATCCTCTTCATAGGCGCGGTAGATGGACAGCATGACCCGCACAAAGGGATCGCCGCTTTCGGGAATATGTCGGGCGCGTAGGCCTTCGTCTTTCTGGTTGTTGATGTACCACTGGGCCTGCTTGTAAGGCCAGCGGCTGTCGTCCAGCTCCAGGCGGGTATAGACCCGCTTGATCAGTCGCAGCTGGTCGTCGCCATCGAGAATCTGAAAGTTCTGGGGCAGGTCGGCGTCTTTCCAATGCGCCTTGAGCAGCCGGTGGGCCAGACCGTGGAAGGTGCCCACCCACATGCTGCGGACATTGACGCCATGGCCGGTATCGGACAGTAAACCTTCCAACCGAGCGCGCATTTCCCGCGCGGCTTTGTTGGTGAAGGTGACCGCCATGATCGAGTAGGGCGACTGTTGCTCCACCTGTATCAACCAAGCGATGCGGTGCACCAACACCCGGGTCTTGCCACTACCGGCGCCGGCCAGAATAAGCTGGTTGCCGGGCGGCGCGGACACCGCTTCGCGCTGGGCGTCGTTCAAATCGTTGAGGAGGGCGGATACATCCATGGCGTTGGCGTCGTGTCGGTCGAATAAAAGGCGAGCCAGTGTACGCTTTTCGGGAGAAAATTTCAGGCTCAGATGGGGTGACTGCTGGTTAAACGTACAGATAGGGTATAGAGCTGTCAAGTATCGCGAGGCCAGGCTGCTGGTACTTCTTTATTGACTCTTGGGGCAGTCGTTGGGTAAGGCACTCGGAGACACGCCGTTAACCCATCCATGGGGGCTCCACGCCGACGTCCTGTCGGCGAGGGTGCTCCGAGCACCTTACCCAACGCCTACTGGCCATCCGGTGCCACTAAGCATCCTTGATGACCTCCAAGCGGGGCGTTTTGGCTTTACTACGAAGTGCCAGACGGTCAGAAGGGTTTGGGGAGCTTTCTTCAGGACCGTCTGCAACATGGATGTTGCAGTCGAGCCTCCAGGGAAGGATTCACGGCGTGTCCTGAAGGAAGATCGCCAAAGCCTGCCCCATTGGTAATAAAGAATGAATAACCCTCAAACACTCTCTACCTGTCTAGGGAGGAGCTTCTGGTAGAGCCACAATCGCGGGCATGGCCCGCTCCTACTTGGATTGGCTTTGCTGGAGATCCCAAAGCTGGGCGTAGCGGCCGCCGTGTTGGAGCAGCTGCTGGTGACTGCCTTGCTCCACCAACTGGCCCTGGTCGAGCACCAGTATCTTGTCGGCATCCACCACCGTCGATAAGCGGTGGGCAATGACCAAGCTGGTGTGACCGCTGGAGACTTCACGCATGGCGGTGAGAATTGCCGCCTCGGCGTTGGAGTCCAGGGCCGAGGTGGCCTCGTCGAAAATCAGAATCGGCGCACCTTTGAGTAAAACCCGCGCTATGGCGATGCGCTGCTTTTCGCCGCCCGATACCTTCAAGCCGCGCTCGCCCACCAACGTTTGATCGCCGTCGGGCAGGGCGGCGACGAAGGCATCCAAGTGCGCCATTCGAATGGCCCGGTCTATGTCCGCCTCCGAAGCCTGGGGATTGCCGTAGGCGATGTTGTTAAACACGGTGTCGTTGAAGAGAATGGTGTCCTGCGAAACCACGGCAATCTGGCGGCGGAGCGACTTCAACTGCACGTCGCGGATATCATGGCCGTCC
>CAZKCY010000466.1:0-2240 GCA_964551155.1 uncultured Marinimicrobium sp.
GGGTTCGAATCCTGTCGCCGGCACCATATTTCCCACTTCAAAGCAGGAAATTCATAGCTGGGACGGCTTGAACTATATAGGTCAAAGTCCAATTCCCGGATCAGTGCTAGCTCCAAACGTTGCTCCTAATACCACTGTGAATCCATTCTGCAGGATTATCTGCTGACCAGCCAACGCGTCGGTGCCCCCCGAATCAATAACGGCGCCATCGTAGGTTACGCTGACGCATGCTTCGTGCGTATTTGATCCGGTAAATGTAGCCGTTTCAGTCAGCCGATTATTAGCGAAGACGCAGTTGTTCGCAGGTGCATCGTTCCAACCGATGTCGTGAAGCAAGTCTTCCGTTACTAAGAGTTTTTGGTTATCCGAAGCTTCATGGGTCATAACATCCTGAAGGCCGCCCACGTCTACGACGTCTTCGTCCCAGTGCGACACGGATGAGCCCTGTTCAATGCTGTTCGGGGCATACATTTCAACGTGACCACTGGAAGTGCCATTATTTAATTCGCTGATAGAACCCAGGACGTCGGTGCCAACCCAGTGAAGATCATTAGTGTCTGTTGCGGAATTTGCCCGCTCCCCGTCGGTCATATCCGGCCAGGTCATTTGGCTGAGCGAGTGATCCTCGAGGGCAGTCATATATACATCGTCTCGCCGTATGTCGTCATTTCCCTTGGCTCTTTCTCCAGTCTGTAGGTCGACGATTGTCAGAAACCCGACGCCATGGGCGATTTCATGCACGACAGTCTCGAAAAAACTGATGCGATTGTTCGGCGCGTCGCCGAGAGCGTAATACCATGTCCCGCCATTGAAGCAGCCTGTATCAATATCCTTATTGAACGTCGATGAGATGTCGGGGCTCGAGCTGTCCTGGTCTGAGCCGGTAAATCGGTCTACTAGCGCAGACGGATACCAAGTATCGGCGATTGGGTGGGGTGATGAACCAACGATGAAAGCATTGAAACCAGCTGGTCCTGCGCTTCCCAGTGTTGCTGAGGTGGTTTCACAAAACTGTGAGTCCATTTTGGCCGCGACCCGTATTGTGACTGGGCTGTCGAGGCGCAGGCCCCAGAACTCGAGGGCCTTTTCAAACGCCCATTGTCGTTGGGCCCCAAGGGTCGCGCCCGGGTTGCCGTCGTCGGCCGAGAGGGTGTCCGGTGCGTCATTGCTAAAAAATCCTTCTCCGGCCGAATCGCCATATTCCGGGGAGAGATTCGCGGCGTGAATGGACGCGGCAAGCAAACCACACGAGATCGCGAGCAGGCGAGGTAAGTGCATCGGCATCATTGCGGCCTCCCAATAGTACCCTGTCGGTATCGGTCAATGATGGCGGCGCGCATGCATCGGCCAGCTTCGCTCAGAAAAATTTCGCCACCGATCCGGAGCACGTGCGTTTTGCCATAGCGATCGACGATTGCGATGGATCCATGGCGGAAACGACCCTTGATATCGAGCCTGGTTAAATTGTCGGAAATCCGTTCGGTCGTCAGTCCTTCGTGAAACGTGCTGAATGGATACAATTCCTCCGCAGTGAGTTTCATACCGCTACGCTTGCCAGGCACGCCACTTGCCAGCCTCCCGGTGTAGGGGTCGAAGTATGCGTAGTAACCTGATTTGTCCTGCGGGATTATATTTTCACAGCCGAGCGTCTTGGTCAGAAGTGGGGCTCCATTCGCCAACGGAGCGAGAAATAAAAGAATTAGAATGAGTAAGAAAAATCTGCGCATAGACATGGCTCGAGTGCCCTTTTTGTAACCCAGGTCACCGGACAATTTGCAGATACTTATGGTGCCGCCGGCAACGCCGATGACTGTGTTTAGTTTAGACCAAGTTAAACATCTGTGTGTCACACAAAAAACCGCCCCGGCCTAAGACCGGGGCGGTGATTGGGCAGGGCACCCG
This sequence comes from uncultured Marinimicrobium sp., assembly GCA_964551155.1. GTDB lineage: Bacteria > Pseudomonadota > Gammaproteobacteria > Pseudomonadales > Cellvibrionaceae > CAZKCY01. Next base: position 1,903 of record CAZKCY010000466.1, read on the forward strand.
TTTGCTTTGATTTATTGTTTGGCGCCTGCGGGCGTGCGCCAGGAACGACCGCGCCTGGTACACAAGGCGCTGCCGGTCGAGGTTGTATGGAGGCCCGTGGCCGGTGGTTATCAGCCGGTATTGGTAAAGCAGTCTGAAAGCCTGCGTTTTGGCGCGGCTGTGCCCGGCTTCTTCTCTCCCCTTCAATTCCCCGAGTGCCATCGTCGCATGCGACGGGAGATGGCACAGGTTGCCATCAACGCGAGCATCGGTTCAGGGCTGGTAAGTCAGCGCTTGCCACCGGTAAAGGTGATGGCGAGCCCGGCTACTACGCCAACGGCGCCCAGGATCAGGTACAG
>CAZKCY010000467.1:0-2235 GCA_964551155.1 uncultured Marinimicrobium sp.
TCTGGCGTTTCCTCGCGCTGGTATTCCCAGCCCATCAGCGGACAAGTTGATTACCGCCTGGTGCTCCGAGAATCCTCGCGAGACACTCAACCGCTTGAAGAATATGCAATCGGTACCCACTGAGCGCTGCGAGCAAAATCCGGTAGCCGAGCATTACCAGCTGGCGCAGGAGCTTGGAGTACGCGGAACCCCGGGTCTTCTGCTGCCCGATGGCAGTCTCGTGGCCGGTTATTTGCCGCCCGAAGATTTGGCTCGAGCCCTAGGTCTCGAAACCACCCCCTAAAGGCCCAAGGTGCGGATTGACACGCTGATGGCAGCTCAGTATGGTTGCCGTCTTTTGTGCGCTTCGCTCTCGGTGAGCCGGTATTGTTGAGCACTTAACTTTGGTTGGAGATAATCGTTTGAAACCGGTAAAAATAGGTATCTGTGGAATCGGTACCGTGGGCAGTGGCACGGTAAATGTATTGACGCGCAACAGCCGGGTCATCAACGACCGTGCCGGAGCCGATATAGTGATTGCCCAGGTCGCCACTCGCCGCGATGACGTCAACTGCAGCCTCGAAGGTCTCAACGTCACCCGCGACATCTTTGACGTGGCAAAGAACCCGGAAATCGATATTCTGGTGGAGCTGATCGGCGGTATCGATGTGGCCCGGGAACTGATCCTTACCGCTATCGAAAACGGCAAGCATGTGGTCACCGCCAACAAGGCGCTGATTGCCGAACACGGCAACGAAATATTCGCCGCGGCCAATGAAAAAGGCGTGACCGTCGCCTTTGAAGCCGCCGTTGCCGGCGGTATTCCGATTATCAAAGCGATTCGCGAAGGTCTGTCGGCCAATAAAATCGAATGGCTGGCGGGCATCATCAACGGTACCGGCAACTTCATTCTTACCGAAATGCGCGACAAGGGCCGCGGTTTCTCCGAAGTGCTTGAAGAGGCCCAAGAGCTGGGCTATGCCGAAGCCGACCCCACCTTTGATGTCGAAGGCATAGACGCGGCCCACAAGCTGGTGATTCTGGCCTCCATCGCTTTTGGTATTCCGCTGCAGTTCGACAAAGTCTTTACCGAAGGCATCAGCCGTATTTCCCCGCAGGACGTTACCTACGCTCAGGAGCTGGGTTACGGCGTCAAGCACCTGGGTATTGCCCGACGCGTGAACGGTGGCATTGAGCTGCGCGTACATCCGACGCTAATTCCCAAGAGCCGGCTGCTGGCCAATGTCGACGGAGTGATGAACGCTATTCTGGTCAAAGGCGATGCCGTTGGCCCGACCTTGTATTACGGCGCCGGTGCCGGCGCCGAGCCGACTGCTTCGGCGGTATTGGCCGATATTATCGATGTTGCGCGCACCTTGACTGCCAGTCCGGAGCACCGGGTTCCCTATCTGGGTTTCCAGCAGGAAAACCTGCGCGACAAAACCATTGTGCCCATCGAAGATGTCGAAACCGCCTACTACCTGAGAATGTCTGCGTTGGATAAGCCCGGCGTGCTGTCGCAAGTGGCGCAGATTTTGAGCGACTCGGGCATCAGTATCGAAGCCCTGATTCAGAAAGAAGCCAAGGATGATCAAGAGATTGTGCCCTTGATTCTGCTCACCAACCGGGCGGTGGAAAAACAATTGGTGGAAGCGATTATTAAAATTGAATCACTCAGCTCCATTACCGGCCCGATTACCCGCATTCGGGTGGAGCCGCTCAAGTAACAATTACAAACAGGTAACAACGTGAAATACATCAGCACCCGCGGTCAGGCTCCGGCCCTGACCTTCGAAGAAGTGGTTCTAACCGGCTTGGCCCCCGACGGCGGCCTCTATGTGCCCGAAACCCTGCCCGAATTCAGGCAGGAGGAAATCGCTTCCTGGGCCGGACTTTCCTATCAGGAACTGGCGTTCAAAATCATGGCGCCTTTTGTTGCCGGGGCAGTGTCCGATGAAGAGCTCAAGCGCATCATCGAAGAGGCTTACGCCAACTTCCGCCACGACGCCATAGCGCCGCTGGTGCAAACCGGTCACAACGAGTGGATTCTGGAATTGTTCCAGGGCCCAACCCTGGCGTTCAAGGATTTTGCGCTCCAGTTTCTGGGCCACTTGCTCGATCACCTGCTGAAAAAGCGCAACCAGAAAGTTGTCGTCATGGGCGCCACCTCGGGCGACACCGGTTCCGCCGCCATTGAAGGCTGCCGCCGTTGCGACAACATCGATATCTTCATCCTGCACCCGCACAACCGGGTCT
>CAZKCY010000468.1:0-2232 GCA_964551155.1 uncultured Marinimicrobium sp.
TCTCTGCGGTTTTTTCAGTCGCTTGGGTGCCATCCTGCTGAGTCACTTCGTCTTCTTGAAACAGTACGCTCAAAATATAGCTGTTGCGCCACTGCTCCAAGTCTTGAACAGCATTTATCTTACCCTGCACAGTAGTGCTCTCGGTATTGCCCGAGGTGGCGATGGCGCCCAGCTCGGCAGAAACTTCCCAAGGGCCCTGATTGTCATCGGCCGATGTCAGAGGCGCCGCCGCCAGAGCTGCAAATGCTAACGCCATGGGTGTCTGTTTGGTCATAACAAATCCTATCCTTACTACTTTGAGTTTCGCCCGCACAAGGCGCGGACCAGAAAAGACCTGCGCGAACTTTCACCTCGCACAAAGGTCGTTATTGTACACAACATGAACCGGCGCCTCAGTGGTCAAAGCCTAGGCCGGGTTTTTGGATTCGAAGCCTCAGGTGCTAAGATAGCGCCCTCACCAACCCCGAGCCCAGTTCGTAGATGTCTTCAGCTGCACCTAAATCGATTGACCGCCGCTTTTGTGTGGCGCCCATGATGGCCTGGTCCGACACCCACTGCCGCTATTTTTGGCGCCTGCTCAGCAAGCAGGCACCGCTCTACACCGAAATGGTCACCACCGGCGCGCTTTTGCACGGGGATCGAGACCGATTTCTGGGCTTTCATCCGGCCGAACATCCCCTCGCCCTGCAGCTGGGCGGTAGCGACCCAAAGGCGCTGGCCGAATGCGCCCGCATGGCCGAAGACTGGGGCTACGATGAGGTCAATCTCAACTGCGGTTGCCCGAGCGATCGAGTGCAGAACAACATGATCGGCGCCTGCCTGATGACCGAACCTGAGCTAGTAGGCGAATGCGTCGCCGCCATGAAGCAAGCGGTGCAGATACCCGTCACCGTCAAACACCGCATAGGCGTTGACGATATGGACGATTACGACGGACTGCTCAAGTTTGTCGAAACTCTGGCCCAAGCGGGCTGCGAAACCTTCATAGTGCACGCCCGCAAGGCCTGGCTTAAGGGCCTGAGCCCCAAGGAAAACCGCGATATTCCGCCACTTCAGTACGATAAAGTGATTCAGCTCAAGCGCGATCATCCGGAACTTGAAATCATTATTAACGGCGGCATCACGACTTTGGATCAGTGCCAGACCCTGCTGAAAGATCTCGATGGCGTCATGGTCGGGCGCGAAGCCTATACAAACCCTTACCTACTGGCCCAAGTGGATCGCGAAATTTACCATCGTGCCTCACCGGCTCCTGAGCGTGCGGAGGTACTCCAGGGGTTTATTGATTATGTGGGAACTCAACTGGAAAACGGGGTGTCTCTGAAACATATGACCCGACATATTCTCGGGCTCTACCAAGGCCAACCTGGCGCCCGCCAGTTCCGCCGAGTGATCAGCGAGCGCGCCCATTTGGCCGGAGCCGGGCTCGAAGTGCTGGAGCTGGCGCGCGAGGCGATAGCCAATCCTCCCCGCCGAAAAGCCTTCGAGGCCGCCGACTACTCGCCTTCTGAACAGAGGGCGCACTCTTAAAGCCCGTGAAAATCACGGCAAAAAGCGTTACAATCGACACGAATTTACGACGCTACAACCATTAACCCGACAGCGAACAGGAAACGTACTGTGACTACCAAACTTGAACAGCTGAAAAAAATGACCGATGTGGTTGCCGACACCGGCGACATCGAAGCGATTAAACTCTACAAGCCCAAAGACGCAACCACCAACCCATCGCTGCTTTTTAAAGCCGCGCAAATTCCGGGCTATTCCTCCATTGTGGATGGCTCTATCGCCGCTGGTAAAAAAGAAGGCGGCAGCGACGCTGAACAAATCGCGTTTGCATGCGATCACTTGGCAGTGGCCATCGGTTGCGAAGTTTTGAAATCCGTACCCGGTCGCATTTCCACCGAGGTTGACGCCCGCTTGTCGTTCGACACCAAAGGCAGCATCGAGAAAGCCCATCACCTGATTGATCTGTATGAGCAAAACGGCGTTGATAAGTCCCGCGTATTGATCAAGCTGGCTTCCACTTGGGAAGGCATCCGCGCCGCTGAAGTTCTGCAGAAAGAAGGCATCAACTGCAACCTGACCTTGTTGTTCGGTTTCAACCAGGCAGCCGCCTGTGCCGATGCCGGCGCTTTCCTGATCTCACCATTCGTGGGCCGAATTCTGGACTGGTACAAGAAAAACACCGACAAAAAAGAATATACCGCCGAGGAAGATCCGGGCGTTATT
>CAZKCY010000469.1:0-2231 GCA_964551155.1 uncultured Marinimicrobium sp.
GCCGTCAACTGAATCGTAATAGCTCTCATCGCAAAGCCATGTTTCGCAATATGACCGCGTCTCTGGTCGAGCACGAGCTGATTAAAACTACTCTACCCAAAGCCAAGGAGCTGCGCCGTGTAGCGGAGCCGCTGATTACTTTGGCCAAGACCGACAGCGTTTCTAACCGTCGTCTGGCGTTCAGTCGCCTGCGCAGTAAAGAAGCTGTAGGCAAGCTGTTCAGCGAGCTGGGTCAGCGCTATGAAGGCCGTCCCGGTGGTTATATCCGCATTCTCAAGTGTGGTTACCGTGCTGGCGACAAAGCGCCTATGGCCTATGTTGAGCTGGTTGATCGCCCTCAGGCAGAAGCGGTTGAAGAAACTGCGTCTCCCGAGACTGCAGCGCCAGCGGCTGAGTAAGTTTTACTAGCCTGTTTCAGTAGGCGTAAGTTTAAAAAAGCCAGGCAGAAGTGCCTGGCTTTTTTATTGGGGGTATTTTTCCGGGAACTTCTCATTTGAGCGAATGGCAGTCCTTTGCCTGGGAATGGTGGGAAAATGTGTGTCGGAGTTCCGCTTTTTAAGCTTTAGCTTTTTTCTTGCCCCCAGCGGCCGACTTGCTTTGCTTAGGAGCTGGCCGTCCGGCCTCCAGAATCGGTTTGAGGAATTGACCGGTATAGGACTGCGGTTGCTGGGCAACTTGTTCCGGGGTGCCATAGGCGATAATTTGGCCGCCACCACTACCACCTTCAGGCCCAAGATCCACCAGCCAATCGGCGGTTTTGATGACATCCAGGTTGTGCTCGATGACCACCACTGTATTACCGTGATCGCGCAGCCGGTGCAGAACGTTCAGCAATTGCTGAATGTCGTAGAAGTGCAGGCCGGTGGTAGGTTCATCAAGTATATACAGAGTCTGGCCGGTATCCCGCTTGGACAATTCCTTGGAGAGTTTTACCCGCTGGGCTTCGCCGCCGGACAGCGTGGTGGCTGCTTGGCCCAGGCGAATATAGGACAGGCCGACATCCATTAAGGTTTGGAGTTTATTGGCAACCGCCGGTATGGCATCGAAAAACTCTCGCGCCTCCTCGACCGTAAGTTCCAGCACTTCGTTGATGTTTTTGCCTTTGTATTTTACTTCCAACGTCTCTCGGTTGTAGCGCTTGCCCTTGCAGACGTCGCAGGGGACAAAAACGTCGGGTAGAAAGTGCATTTCCACCTTGGTTACCCCATCGCCCTGGCAAGCTTCACAGCGGCCGCCTTTGACGTTGAAGCTAAACCGGCCCGGTTTGTAACCCCGCGATCTGGCTTCCTGAGTGCCTGCAAAGAGCTCGCGAATGGGGGTAAAAATACCGGTATAAGTGGCTGGGTTGGAGCGGGGTGTGCGGCCGATGGGGCTCTGGTCAATGTCCACGCATTTGTCGAACAGCTCCATACCCTCGACTTTGTCGTGGGGCGCGGCGCTCAAGGTGGTGGCACCGTTGAGCTGGGTGGCCGCCAAGGGGTGTAGTGTCGCGTTGATCAACGTCGATTTACCCGAACCCGAGACGCCAGTAATACAAGTCATCAGGCCCACCGGCAATTCTAAGGTGACATTCTGTAAATTGTTGCCGCGCGCGCCGCTCAGGCGCAGCATCCGCTTGGGGTCCACCGGCAGACGCTGCTCGGGTATGGCGATGGCACGCTTGCCGTTGAGGTACTGACCGGTAATGGATTCTGGTTCTTCCATTATGGCTTTGACGTCGCCTTGAGCGATAATCTGCCCGCCGTGCACGCCCGCCCCTGGGCCTATGTCGATGACGTGGTCGGCCTGGCGGATAGCATCCTCATCGTGCTCCACGACGATGACGGTGTTGCCGATATCGCGCAGATGGGTCAGGGTGCGCAGTAAGCGCTCATTATCCCGCTGATGCAAGCCTATGGAGGGTTCGTCGAGAATGTACATGACCCCCACCAGCCCGGCGCCTATTTGGCTGGCGAGTCGAATGCGCTGGGCTTCGCCGCCGGAAAGACTGTCGGCGCTGCGGCTCAAGGTCAGGTAGTTCAAACCCACATCCACCAGAAAACGGAACCGGTCGCGCAGCTCCTTGAGGATTTTTTCCGCGATGCCGGCCTTGCTGCCGGTGAAGCTCAGTTGGGTGAAATAGACTTCGGCATCGCCCACCGGAAGTTCGGCAATTTCCGGCAGGGTGCGCTCGTCCACAAACACATTGCGCGCCTCGGTGCGAAGGCGCGCACCGCCACACTCAGGGCAGG